>NZ_JBFAPG010000746.1:0-1936 GCF_040675595.1 Micromonospora sp. NPDC049580 | reverse complement strand
CGCGGCCGTGTCGGCGTGCCAACCGTCGCGTCCCTCGTGCCGACTGTCAGATTCGCGGCCGTTCGGGCCGCAACCTCGTACGCCGCACTGAAGTGTTACCGGCGCCAGGGCACCGGCCCCGGCGCCAACGGGGAGGGGCAGTGACAGCAACGATGGGAGCCCGCGCCAACGAACCACCGGCGGCGTTGACGGCCGCAGGGCTGAACGCGGCGGCGATCACCTTCGACGACTTCTACCACGCGCACTTCCGGAGCGTGACCGCCCAACTGTGCGCGTACACGGGGGATCTGGGCCACGCTCAGGATCTGGCCCAGGAGGCGTTCTGCCGGGCGCTGGCGCGCTGGGACCGCCTGGTCCGGTACGACGATCCGGTGGCCTGGGTTCGCCGGGTCGCCTGGAACCTGGCCCGCAGCCGCTGGCGTCGGCTGCGCACGGCCCGCAACCACCTTCTGCGCCAGCGGCGCACCGAGGTCGAGGTGGACGGCCCGACACCGGACCGGGTGGCCATCGACGCGGCGCTCGCGCAATTGCCCGCCAACCACCGGCGGGCCGTCATCCTGCACTACCTGGCCGACCTGTCGGTCAATCAGATCGCTCTTCAGGAAGGGGTGGCCGAGGGCACCGTCAAGTCCTGGCTGCACCGCGGCCGGGCCGCCCTTGCCGGACTGCTGGACGAGAACACCGAGGGGGTGTCCGATGTCTGATCTCGAACCGCGGCTGCGCGAGCGGTTCGCCGCGTACCGCACCGATGTCACCACCCGGGTCGTCGGTCCCGGTCCCGACCAGGCCCGACGCACCCTGCGTCGGCGCCGGCAGACGAGGGTGGTGGCCGTCGCCGCGGCGGCGGTCGTCCTAGTGCTGGCACCGGTCGTCGCCAACGCCGCGCTGAAAGGCGACCGCACGCCGCCGGTCCCGGCCGAGTCCGTCGACCCGACGTCCCCGCCGACGACGGCACCGCCGCCGCCCACACCGTCGGTCAGCCAGTCGCCGAATTCCACACCCACGGCCGACCCCGACGCCCCGGACGGCCGGATCAGCCGGACGCAGCTGCTCGCTGCCCGCCTGGACCTGCCGGCCTGGCCGCCGATCGTGCCGTCGACCTGCACCACGTCGAAGGTGCGGCTGGTGACAAGCTCCATCAACAACTACATTCCGCTGCTCACCGACCTGAAGGTGAGCCACGCCGACCTGGACGGGGACGGCGCCGAGGAGACTGTCGCCGCCATCTCCTGCCGGTACGGCGAGGCGTCGGCGAAGCAGGTAGTCGCCTTCGACCGGGACGACAGTGGGCGGATCGTGACGCTCGGCAGAGTCGTGCGGACCACCGACGGTGTCGAGGACATTCGCGGCCTGGAGGTCACCGCGGCCGGCTCGGTCCAGGTGCGGGTGGCCGACCTGCAACCCTGCTGCGACACCCCGTCCTACTGGCCGCAGGAACAGCTGCGCACCTACCGGTTCACGGGGGGCCGGTTCACCCAGACCGACGGTCCCACCAAGTTCGGCAAGGATCCGCGCCTCACCGACCTGCGGTTGACCATGACCCACACGCTTGTCGACGCCCCGGGTGGCCGCAAGCTGACCACCGTCTTCACCGTGAAGAACGCGGGACCGGTCGATGCGGCACAGGTCGAGCTGCGCGGCTTCAACCTGGGTGAGCCGACGGGTGGCGACTGGTCCCGGTGCGACCCGAAGGTGGCGGCAGCAGACGACAACGACTCGTGCCTGCTGCCGGGGGTGCCGGCCGGTGAGTCGCGGCGCTACACCTTCGTGCACCTGATGCCCGACCGTTCGGGCGCCGACGCGATGACACGGGCCTTCCATGTCACGCACTTCGACGCTCAGGACCGACGGTGGCGCGATCTCAACGACAAGGACAACCGTGTGGAACTGCCCGGCGTGCTCTGAGCGGGACGTCCGGTGCCCCACCCCGATCGGG
>NZ_JBFAPG010000745.1:0-1942 GCF_040675595.1 Micromonospora sp. NPDC049580 | reverse complement strand
GCCCACGCCGTCGGGCTCGCTCGCACGCCGTGCGGCGTCAGGCGCCGCGTCCCGGGCACCGCTGACCCGTCACCCCTTGGGCAGCTCCGCTGGCTTGTGGACGTACTCGCGGAGATGGGTGGCGGTGAGGGTGTCGCCGTGGGCGACCAGGTCCGCCGGCGTGCCGGTGAAGACGATGCGCCCGCCGTCGTGCCCGGCGCCCGGGCCGAGGTCGATGAGCCAGTCCGCGTGGGCCATCACGGCCTGGTGGTGCACCGTGTTGCCGGCGTCGACCATGCGGTCCAACAGGGCCAGCAGTTGGTCCACGTCGGCCAGGTGCAGGCCGGTGGTGGGCTCGTCGAGGACGTACGTGCTGGTCTTCTCCGCCAGGTGGATGGCGAGCTTGAGCCGTTGCCGCTCCCCGCCGGACAGGGTGGTCAGCGGCTGGCCGAGGCTGAGGTAGCCCAACCCGACGTCGACCAGCCGGTGGAGGATGAGGTGCGCCGGCCCGCTGGGGAAGAATCCGTACGCCTCGGTGACCGACATGGCCAGCACCTCGCTGATGTTCTTCCCGCTCAGGGTGTACGTGAGGACCTCGTCGGTGAACCGCCGCCCCGCGCACCGCTCGCAGACGCTCGCCACGCCGGCCATCATCGCCAGGTCCGTGTAGATCAGCCCGATGCCCTTGCAGGCCGGGCAGGCGCCTTCGGAGTTCGCGCTGAACAGCGCTGCCTTGACGCCGTTGGCCTTGGCGAAGGCGGTACGGATCGGGTCGAGCAGTCCGCTGTAGGTGGCCGGGTTGCTGCGTCGTGATCCGCGGATCGGGGACTGGTCGACGATCACCACACCGGCCCGGCCGCGCAGTGAGCCGTGGATCAGCGAGCTCTTGCCGGAGCCGGCCACGCCGGTGACCACGGTGAGGACGCCGAGCGGGATGTCCACGTCCACGTCGCGCAGGTTGTGCAGGTCGGCGTGGCGGATGCTGAGCTGCCCGGTCGGTCGGCGTACCTCGTCGCGCACCCTCACCCGGTGGTCCAGGTGCCGCCCGGTGAGGGTGCCCGAGCGGCGCAGGCCGGGGACGTCGCCGGTGAAGCAGATCTGCCCGCCGGCGCTGCCCGCGCCCGGCCGAAGGATCGCCTGCGGGCCGTGGACCTCGCCGCCACCGTGGGGATCTCGGTGCAGCAGGTGCGCAACTACGTCGAGGAGGGCGTGCTGCCGCCGGTGCGGCGTACCGCGAGCGGCTACCGGATCTTCACGACCGCACACGCCCGCGCGCTGACCGTGGCCCGGCGGCTGGCCGAGGGGCACGGCTGGGGCCGTACCCGGGAGATCATGGCGGCGGTGCACCGCGGTGACGTGCCGGCGGCCCTGGCGGCGCTCGACGGCGGCCATGCCGAGCTGGACCGCAAACGCGCCGACATCCGCCGCGTGCTCGGCGCCTTCGAGACCGTGCTGGCCAACCCGCCGGCGACCCGGCCGGCCCAGCGCCGCGGCGTCCGCATCGGCGAGGTGGCAGCCCTGGTCGGGGTGCGGACCTCGCAGCTGCGCCTGTGGGAGGCCCGCGAGCTGCTGCGGCCGGGCCGCGCGCCCGGCACCAACTACCGGGTGTACGACGAGACCGAGCTGCGCGCCGCGCAGGTCGTCGCGCTCCTGCGCCGAGGCGCCTACCCGTTCGAGATCATCGAGGCGGTGCTGGGCGAGCTGCGCACCACCGGCAGCGCCCAGCGGGTACGCGCCGAGCTGGCCCGCCGTGAGCAGGACCTGCACGCCCGCAGCCTGCGCCGGTTGCGGGGCAGCGCCGCGCTGCACGACTACCTGGTGGAGCGGGCCGCCGCCGGAAGGTCGAGCGGCCAACCGCTCCCGCCGGGCGATCTTGTTGACTAGGGTCGGGCACATGAGAGCTGCGCTGCTGGCGGTCACGGCTTCCGCCGTCCTGCTCGCCCCCGCGCCGGTCGCGGCCGCG
>NZ_JBFAPG010000744.1:0-1955 GCF_040675595.1 Micromonospora sp. NPDC049580 | reverse complement strand
CGCCACCGACCAGCGACGGCAGCGCGTCGATGACGTCCGCGCCGGGGCGGGTCAGCGCGGCGGCCACACCGACGACGCCGAACGCCGCGATGCCGTCCAGGCCCCGGGCCACCAGCGCCGCCAGCAGCAGCCCGACGAGGACGAACGGCAACACCTGGGCGGTGACGCCGAGGTCCCGGCCGGCCAACCCGCCGACGACCCAGAACCGGTACTCCTCGAAGGTGCGGGCGTCGATACTGAGCAGCGCGTACACCCCGGAGGCGAGACTGGCGTCGAGCGCCGCGCCGACCAGCGCGAGGGTGACCGGGCTCGCGCCCTCGCGGGCCCGGCTGGCGATGGCGAAGACCAGCAGCCCGGCGACCAGTGCCCCGGCGATGCCGAACCAGACGTAGCCGGCGAGTGTGCCGACGCCGAAGACGGAGATGGCGAGCACCACGCCGAACGACGCGCCGGCGCTGATGCCGAGGATGCGGGGCTCGGCGAGGGGGTTGCGGGTGAGCGCCTGGAACAGCACCCCGGCCACGGCGAGCGCGAGCCCGACAGCGAGGCCCAGGGCGGTACGCGGCATGCGCAGTTCCCGGACGATCGTGCTCGCGTCGCTGCCGTCCGGCGCGACGAGGGCGTGCCAGACCGCATCCACACCGAGTGGCCGGCTGCCCAGCGCGAAGCTCGCCAGCACGGCGAGCAGCAGCACCAGTGCCGCCCCGACGGTGACGGCCACCCGTCGGCCGGTACGGGCACCGGACCGGTTGCGGCCCGGCGTCGGCCGGTCGACGAGGGTGGTCACGAGCCTCCTGCACGTTCGAGCTTAGGTTCGCCTAACCTTAGCCGACCTGCAGAAAGTGACCTAACCGGCGTCGGTCGATACCGAAGCGGACGCCTCCGGTTCGCGCCGTCCCCGGCCGCCGCGCCCATCGCGCCATAGGGTGTGACCATGCGATTCGACCAGCACACGGTCGTCCTCCTGGTCCGGCCGTCGGATCCGCCGGACCTGCCACCGGAGGCGATCGACCGGGTGCAGAGCGCCCACCTGGCCCACCAGGCGGGGTTCGTGGAGCAGGGGCTGGTGCTGGCGGCCGGGCCGTTCCTGGACGCCGACGACGGCCAGCTACGGGGCTTCGTCGTGTTCTCGATCTCCCCGGACGAGGTGCGCGCGCTCTACGCCGACGATCCGGCCGTCCGCGCCGGCCTGCTCGTCGCACGGGTGACGAGTTGGATGGTGCCGGAGGGCAACGTGCGGTTCGAGAGCGTGCCGATGCCCCGGTCGATGCTGGAGGCGGCCTCCGGCGACTGAGGCCAGCCGAGCTCGTCAGCCGAGCAGGCCCTCGATCGGGACCACCCGCAGGTCGTCCCCCTCGCCGGCGATCACCCGCAGCGACGGAAAGTAGGCGGCGAGCACCTGCCCGCACCGGTCGCACGGCTCGACGACCTCGCGTCCCCGGTCGGTGACCGTGACGATCGTCTCCAACTCGGTCACGCCCTGCGTGGCGGCGGTGCCGATCACGACCAGTTCCGCGCAGATGTCCCCTTTGTCGTGCTGGACGTTCACGCCGGAGAACACCCGCCCGTCGGCGGTCCGGGCGGCCGACGCGCCGGTATGGCGCTGGCTGCGGCACCGCAGTTTGGCGACCGCCGTGGCGGCCTGCACCAACGCCCGGTCGGTGTCCCGCAGCTCCATCCCGGCCCCCCAGCGCTCGACGTCGGCCGCAACTCTAGACGGCCGTCCCCGCGCTGCCGCACCCCTCGCGCGGTAACCCAGGGGCGATCCGCCGCCGCGCTGCCTATCCTTGGGCACGACATGCAGAATCCAGCCGCCTCCGCCGCGACCGATCCCGTCCGCGAGCTGCACCGCCGCCTCACTCCCCTGATGTTCCGCGACCAGCGCCGGCTCCAGCGGCGCCTCGACGGTGCCCGCAAGCTGCGCGACCCGCAGCGCCGGGAGGCGGCGCTGACCG
>NZ_JBFAPG010000743.1:0-1962 GCF_040675595.1 Micromonospora sp. NPDC049580 | reverse complement strand
TGAGGCCCTGCCGGGCCGCGTCGGCGCGGGCCTGCCGGGCCAGGTCGACGAGGCGGGCCAGCGCGTCGGCGGGGGCGACCGGGCGCAGGTCGGCCCGGTGCACGGTGCGGTGCCGGACCTGGCCGGCGAGATCGACGACGCACACCGTCAGGTAGTCGACGTTGACCTCCAGGCCGAGCCCGGCCGGGCCCTGGTCGGCCAGGACCAGCCCCCGGGCCGGGCGGCCGGCGCCCGCTCGGGGCGCCGGCTCGGCCTCGCTGACCAGTTGGCCCGCGAGCAGGTCCTCGACCACCGCCGAGACGGTGGCTCGGGTCAGGCCGGTGGCGGTTGCCAGGTCGGCCCGGGACGGGGGACGCTCGGCGGCGGCGATCCGGCCGAGAACCAGGGCGAGGTTGAGCTCGCGGAGGCTGCCCTGACGGGCTGCGCCGGCCGGGGCGTGGGTGGGGCTCACCCCTTGACAGTGCCATAGGGCGGGCAAATAATTCAATCGCTGAACAAATACCTGACACCACCACCCCGGAGGTTGCTCATGGCACCCCGTCCCACCCCCGCCGACAAGTTCTCCTTCGGGCTCTGGACCGTGGGCTGGCAGGCCCGCGACCCGTTCGGCGACGCGACCCGTCCCGAGCTGGACGCCGTCGAGGCGGTGCACCGGCTCGCCGAGCTGGGCGCGTACGGCATCACCTTCCACGACGACGACCTGATCCCGTTCGGGGCCGACGCCGCGACCCGCGATCAGCGCATCGCGCGGTTCCGCAAGGCGCTCGACGAGACCGGCCTCGTGGTGCCGATGGTCACCACCAACCTCTTCACCCACCCGATCTTCAAGGACGGCGGCTTCACCAGCAACGACCGCGACGTCCGCCGGTTCGCGCTGCGCAAGGTGCTGCGCCAGGTCGACCTGGCCGCCGAGCTGGGCGCCAGCACCTTCGTGATGTGGGGTGGCCGCGAGGGCTCCGAGTACGACGTCGCCAAGGACGTCCGCGCCGCCCTGGACCGCTACCGCGAGGCGGTGGACCTGCTCACCCAGTACGTCATCGACAAGGGCTACACCATGCGGTTCGCCCTGGAGCCCAAGCCCAACGAGCCGCGCGGCGACATCCTGCTGCCCACCATCGGGCACGCGCTCGGCTTCATCTCCCAGCTGGCCCACCCGGAGATGGTCGGTCTCAACCCGGAGGTCGGCCACGAGCAGATGGCCGGGCTCAACTACGCCCACGGCATCGCCCAGGCGCTCTGGCAGGGCAAGCTGTTCCACCTGGACCTCAACGGCCAGCGCGGCATCAAGTACGACCAGGACCTGGTCTTCGGCCACGGTGACCTGATGAACGCGTTCGCCCTGGTGGACCTTTTGGAGAACGGCAGCCCGAACGGCGGGCCGACCTACGACGGCCCCCGGCACTTCGACTACAAGCCCTCCCGCACCGAGGACATGGACGGTGTCTGGGCCTCCGCGGCGGCCAACATGAGCACCTACCTGTTGCTCAAGGAGCGGGCCGCGGCGTTCCGCGCCGACCCCGAGGTCATCGAGGCGCTCGCCGCCAGCAAGGTCGACGAGCTGAACACGCCGACGCTCGGCGACGGTGAGGGCTACGAGGAGTTCCTGGCCGACCGGTCCGCGTTCGAGGACGTCGACGTGGACGCGGTGGCCGCGCGGGGCTTCGCCTTCGTCCAGCTCAACCAGCTCGCCGTCGAGCACCTGCTCGGCGCTCGCTGAGGCCCCGCCATGCCGTTGGTCGCAGGCGTTGACTCGTCCACCCAGTCCTGCAAGGTGGTCATCCGGGACGCGGAGACCGGCGCCCTGCTCCGGCAGGGCCGGGCACCGCACCCGGACGGCACCGAGGTCGACCCGGAAGCCTGGTGGCAGGCGCTGCGCACCGCCGCCCACGAGGCCCCCGGGCTAGCCGACCTCGCGGCGGTCTCCGTCGCCGGCCAGCAGCACGGCATGGTCTGCCTCGACGA
>NZ_JBFAPG010000742.1:0-1968 GCF_040675595.1 Micromonospora sp. NPDC049580 | reverse complement strand
CGGGTGCCGGTCGGCACCCGCCCTTCTGCGTGGGGTGGTACTAGAGAACGCCCAGGTCGCGCGCCGACTGGTTGCGGCCGTTCATGGCGACGGTACGGGCGGATCGGGTTGCCTCAGTGCTCGTGGTGGTACGACCGGCCTGAGGCCGGCGCATTCGAGCCCTGGTCAACGCTTCGTGGAGTAGTTGCATCTCGAAGGCTCCACTCGGAACGTTCAACATCGTTTTCTCACTCACTGCCGGTGTGCCACCGGCGTAGTTGGTACAGGTCGGGAACATGTCAGGCTGCCAGCCGGACCGCGCCACGCACCTCGGACAGCCCAGTGGCTGCCAGGCGCGCCTCGGCCTCGACCCGGAGCTCCGCGTCACGAGCGACGTCCTCCTTGCGCGGACGGCCACGGGGCCGCTTGCGCGGGACGACCGCGCCACGCTCGAAGATCTCGCCGCCCCAGACGCCCCACGGCTCCGCTCGCTCCACCGCCCCGGCCAGGCACTCGACGCGCAGCGGGCAGTCCCCGCAGAGCGACTTGGCCAGCTCGAGCTCGGCAGGCGAGTCGGAGAACCACAGGTCGGGGTCGAACTTCCGGCAGGGCAGGTTCGCCTCCAGCTCGACGCTCACATCGAGGGGGGCCAACGCCAGACTCATCTCCCGGTCACCTCTCTCTCACTTCGATCTCGTGGATCGCATTCCGACGTACTTCGGCGGGGCAAAAAACTGAGGCCGCGGATCCCGGTAGCGGGTTCCGCGGCCTCGAGGTGAGCCGGTGTCTGAGGATCAGACCGGTCTACCTCGAGGTGGAACGCCGCGGACATCCGTGCGCTTCTTGGCGCCATCGATGCCCATGCCCGTGAAGCCACTGGTCCCCTCGACTCCGGCGATCGGCGCAACGGTCAAGTTCAGCTCGGCCTGAACCTGGTGCACCTGCGGAACCGACGGTCGTGCGGCCGCAAGGGCCACCCAGACAGCCGACAGCGGAGCGGGGACAGACGGCATCGCCGTCAGACGCTCATAGGTGAAGATCTCCACGGTGGCCACCTCCCTCACGTTCCTCGAATCGACTGGACCAACCCCCGTGAGCAGCCGGAATGGCGCCGCTCGCGTGGTGTGTTCTGAGGCTATTCCTCGCCCGGGGGCGAGGGCAAACGAATTTACGACGAGATTTCGAAAGTTTTCTCCGGGCAGACGTCGTCCACCCCCGCGCCCTGCACGAGCGCCAGCACCGACTCCCCGTAGAGGCCCAGTTTGCGGGGGCCGATGCCGGCGATGGCGATCAACTCTTCCGGCCGGCCGGGCCGCCGCTCGGCCAACGCGGTCAACGTGGCGTCGGTGAACACCACGTACGCCGGGACCTTCTGCGCGCCGGCCACCCGCTGGCGCCACTCGCGCAGGCGTTCGTGCAGCTCATCGTCGATGTCGGAGGGACAGGTGGGGCACCGACCCAGTTTGCGGTCGGGGCCGGCGAGCAGGGTCGCGCCGCAGATCCGACAGGACACGATCTGCGTCCGGCGCCGTTCGGGACGGCGCGCGGGACCGGTGGAGGCGCCCGCCCGCTCGGTGCCGCCGGAGCGGTCCAGCTGGGGCAGGAACCGCGACGGCCGCCGGGCACGGCCGCCCGACGAGCGCGCGGCGGCGTACGACAGCCAGAGCCACTGCCGCGCGCGGGTGATGCCGACGTAGAGCAGCCGGCGCTCCTCCTCGACCTGCTCGACGGTCTTGGCGTACGTGGTGGGCAGGGTGCCCTCGGCGAGGCCGACCAGGAAGACCGCGTCCCACTCCAGCCCCTTGGCCGAGTGCAGCGACGCCAGCGTGACCCCGTCCACCGTCGGCACGTGCTGCTGGGCGGCCCGGCGGGCCAGTTCCTCGGTGAAGTCGGTGAGGGTGACCGGGCGCTCCACCGACGCCGCCTCGCCGATCGGCACCACCTCGGGGGTGGCCGCGTACTCCTCGGCGAGCTGGACCAGCGCGGACA
>NZ_JBFAPG010000741.1:0-1985 GCF_040675595.1 Micromonospora sp. NPDC049580 | reverse complement strand
TCCAGTCAGGGTTGACTGCGGTGATCACCTGCACCCAGGGATCCTGACCGACCGTCCTGACTAGACAGACACCGGGGTTACGAGACGTCCCTTAGCTAGTCGGGGTGGCCGGATTTGAACCGACGACCTCTTCGTCCCGAACTCTTGGCGGTGGCTTCTGGTACGGCTGCGTCCAAGGGTCACAAGCGGCTTGTACAGGTCGGGAGCGGTGGGGCACCGCCTCTAGCCTTGCTGCACTCCCCTGCTGTCCACGTGCACAGTCGTCGGCCTGCGGCCGGCTGGCCCTCTTGGACCGCCGACGAGGCGTTGGCGGAGGGCTGCGACACCCGCCGGGGAAGCCTGGTCGGTGTTGTCGACCAGTGCCGGCAGATGTCGTTCTCTGTGGTCCAGACCTCGGCGTCTTGCCTACTTTGACCGTTGGCATCGGTGACGTACCACGGCGTTCGCTGACTTTTGGCTGACTCGTGGGCTTTGGGCCGGCTGCTACGCGGCCCGCCGCTTGCTCGCTCGCCTACTTCGGTGCAGCATCCCCCGACATGGTCGACGCCTTCGGCTTCATCGCCGACCTCTCGCCCTGGTCCCCATGGATGCCCTTCGCACTCGCGATTCAGCAGGCGCCACGGTTGCCTGGTGTGTACCTCGCGCGCCAACCGGCCCGCTTGGCTGCTCAGCTTCGCGACCGCATGCAAAAGGCCCAGGTCATGATCGGCGATTAAGCCTATGACCTGGGCTTTTCTATGGAGCCGCCTGACGGAATCGAACCGTCGACCTACGCATTACGAGATCAAATTGCCTGCCCCATCAACCTGGGCACATGGCGGTCTAGCAGCGGAAAGGCTTCTCGACTTCTCACACCGCTTCCCTGCGGTCCGCCGACCTCTTGCGGACCAGATGCCGACCGCCCATACGTGCGCCACCCTGCCCGCCGGCCTCGCAGCTCGCCCTACTTGATCTGAAGTTCTCGCCTCACAGCGTCCCTGAAGGCCGCGATCTGCTCATGGTAGTAACCGAATACCTCAGCCTCCAAATCGCCCTCCTCGTGCAGACGCGAGATTCCAATGAACCACTTGTTTAGGTTCCCGACTATTGCTCGCACATCATCCGAGGCAATTAAAATCACCTCCTCCGCCTTGAACATCAGCTCATTGAAGGGCTCGGACAATTCATCAGCCTTTTCTTTATCCTCTCGGTGAATGTAAAACTGCTGACCCGTGCGCTGAAGTTCCATGATGTAGCCAACGTAGACCTGCCGGCGTTCGGCGTGCCATCGCCGAGCGTCTTCTCTTCTGGCCTTCACGCGGTCAAGAGCGATCGTCACCACCTGGGATACCACTACACCGCCAATAGCAAACAGGCCAGCTAGAAGTGGTACCCCCCACCAAGGGGTCTGAGTCATACACGAACGGTAACTGCTGCTGCCATCGCCTCACCTGGCAGTCGTCCGTCGTCGTTGGACGGCCCGCCCCGCCAACCTGATCACATGCCAGCCGAACAGCGGAAACACCTCCCGACACCTCACACCACTCTCCTGCCGTCGGTCGGGCCTCTTGCGGACTAGAAGCGGCTCGCCACGACATCGGTGATCATCTCCCTGGCAAGTCGTCACCCCCGTCCAGTAGCCTGCCTGCGTGCTGACCGAAACCTGTCCTCGATGCTCAACTCGGTCCTTGTTCAGGATCGTCTGGACCGGCGATCCTGACTTTGGGTGGATCGGCGAAACGCGCTACAAGGCGGCATTGGTGTGCGTCGCGTGCGGCACTGCTGTCGCCGGCCTCGTCGACCAATCCGGAAAGACGATTTTCAGTCTGTGGGCCGACAGGGTCGCTGGGAAGGAATTCCCCGACGTCCCGGCCCACATCGCTGAGACTGCGGATGAGGCCCACAGGTGTCACAGCATTAAGGCATATCGAGCGGGAGTCCTGCTCGCTAGGTCGGTAATCGAGGCTACGGCCAAGGAAAAGGGCATCACGAATGGCGGGCTGATT
>NZ_JBFAPG010000740.1:0-1997 GCF_040675595.1 Micromonospora sp. NPDC049580 | reverse complement strand
CCGCGGTGCTCCCGCAGGTACGGAAGCAGCGCGGCACCCTCGTCGCGGTGGGAGCGCTGTCGCTGCTCGGCTCGGCGGCGTCGCTGGCCCAGCCGCTGCTCACCCGGTCGGTGCTCGACCGGATCGGCGCCGAGCACCCGGTGTCCGCCCTGGTGGCGGTGCTGGTGGCGCTCGTGGTGCTCGGCGCGGCGATCGGCGGGCTGCGCGACTACCTGTTGCAACGCACCGCCGAGGGGCTGGTGCTGAGCACCCGGCGACGGCTCGCCGGTCACCTGCTGCGGCTGCCCATCGCCGAGTACGACCAGCGGCGCACCGGCGACCTGCTCTCCCGGGTGGGCTCGGACACCACCCTGCTGCGGGCGGTCGTCACCTCCGGGCTGTTCGAGACGGTCACCGGTGCGGTGATGGTGCTCGGCGCCGGCACCGCGATGGTGCTGCTCGACCCGCTGCTGTTCGGCGTCACCCTGCTCGGGGTGGCGCTGGGGCTCGGCTTCGCCGCCACCTTCGCCCGCCGGGTCCGGGCGCTGGCCCGCCTCGCCCAGGAGCGCATCGGCGAGATGACCTCGGCGGTGGAGCGGGCCATCTCGGCGGCCCGGACCATCCGGGCCAGCCGCGCCGAGCGCCGGGAGGCGGAGACCGTCACCGGCAGCGCCCACCAGGCGTACGCGGCGGGGCTGCGGGTGGCCCGGGTGCAGGCGCTGATCGGCCCGATCGGCTCGGTCACCGTGCAGGGAGCGTTCCTGCTGGTGCTGGGGATCGGCGGGGCGCGGGTCGCCGCCGGGGCGATCTCCGTCGGCGACCTGGTCGCCTTCGTCATGTACCTGTTCCTCCTGGCGCTGCCGCTGGGCCAGGTGCTGCGCGCGTACACCCAGTTGCAGTCCGGTCTGGGCGCGTTGCAGCGGATCGAGGAGATCCTGGCCGTGCCGGCGGAGGGCGCGGCGGACCGGCCGACGGCCGGGACCGCCACGACGATCCCCCGCCGGCCCGCCCCGATGATCGAGTTCGACCGGGTCGGGTTCGGCTACCCGGGCGGCACGCCGGTGCTGCACGACGTCAGCTTCGCGGTGCCGACCGGCACCCGTACCGCCCTGGTCGGCCCCTCGGGCGCCGGCAAGTCGACGCTGCTGGCCCTGGTCGAGCGCTTCTACGAGGTGAGCGCCGGCGCCGTCCGCGTCGACGGGGTCGATGTGCGGGAGCTGCCCCGCGACGCGCTGCGCGCCCGGCTCGGGTACGTGGAGCAGGAGGCTCCCGTGCTCGCCGGCACGCTGCGCGAGAACCTGCTGATCACCGCGCCCGACGCCACGGACGACCGGCTGCGCGAGGTCCTCGACGAGGTCAACCTGAGCCACCTCGTCCAGCGGACCCCGCAGGGCCTGGACGTGCAGGTGGGGGAGGGCGGGGTGCTGCTCTCCGGGGGTGAGCGGCAGCGGCTGGCCATCGGCCGGGCGCTGCTGGCCGGCCCTCCGGTGCTGCTGCTCGACGAGCCGACCAGCAACCTCGACGCGCGCAACGAGGCCGCGCTGCGCCGGGCCATCGACGCGGTGGCCGCCCGCCGGACACTGCTGATCGTGGCGCATCGACTCGCCACCGTGGTGGACGCCGACCAGATCGTCGTGCTCGACGGCGGCCGGGTGGTGGCGGTGGGCACCCACGCCGAGCTGACCGCCACCGACCCGCTCTACCGGGAGCTGGCCACCCACCAACTGCTGGTCGCCTGATCCGGCGGCGACGCGGAATCGACATGCCGGCGGATACCCGACCGGCCGGGCCGCGCAAGGCGGCTGGAATCGCGTACCGTTGCCGCTCATGGGTGTGTCGCAACGGTTCAAGAGCAAGTTCCGGCGGTTCCTCCAGCGCCCGGGATCAACCGTGGATCTTGCTCCGCTGGAGAAGCTGCTGCCGGCGATCGAGGCGCGCGAGGATGACCTCGCCGCGCTGGACGACGCCGAGCTGACCGAGGCCGCCGGCGTCGCCGCCGGCTACGAGGAGATCTGCGC
>NZ_JBFAPG010000739.1:0-1998 GCF_040675595.1 Micromonospora sp. NPDC049580 | reverse complement strand
CGCGGCGATCGTCCTCGTCGCCCTTCTCACGCTGGGCGAACGCCCGGTGCCGGCCAGCACCCCGGTGATCGGTGCCGCGCTGGCGCTGCTGCTTGCCGCACGGCACGGGCGGGGCCGCGGGGCCGTGCAGTTGACGCATTGAGGCGGGCTGATGAGAATGGGCGACGGAGCCAGGTAGGGCCACCGGGACGAGGGCGACGACGGCGGGGCTCCGCTGTCGAGGATCGGCCGGTGAGCTTCCGCGAGTGTCCCCGTCCGCGTGACATGGACCGTCGCGCACTGTCCGCGTACCCCCAAGGGGCCGTGACGTGCCGACGGCAGCTCGCCCGCGCGGCCCATGGCCGACGCCGGGCCTTTGAAGTGGAGCTCGAATGGTCCGTCCCAAAGCTCTCGGCGGTGCGCTGACCGCGCTCGCCACCGTCGCGGCCGGCGTGTTCATCGCCACCGCCGTCAGCACCGCCCCGGCCTCCGCCGCGGGCACCGGCACCGGCTATCTGCACACGAACGGCAGCCAGATCGTGGACAGCACCGGCGCCACGGTCCGGTTGACCGGCATCAACTGGTTCGGCATGGAGACCGACAACAAGACCTTCCACGGGCTCTGGTCGAGCAATCCGTGGCGGGGGCAGCTCGACACGATGGCCCGGCTGGGCTACAACACGTTGCGGGTGCCGTACTCGAACGACGCGCTGAAGCCGGGCGCGACCGCCACCGGGATCAACGACTTCGTCAACCCGGACCTGATCGGGCTCTCGCCGTTGCAGATCCTGGACAAGGTGATCAACTACGCCGGCAGCAAGGGGATGCGGATCATCCTGGACCGGCACCGGCCGACGTCGGCCGGGCAGTCGCCGCTCTGGTACACGTCGACGGTCTCCGAGGCGACCTGGATCAACGACTGGAAGATGCTCGCCCAGCGGTACGCGGGCAATCCCACCGTGATCGGCGCGGACCTGCACAACGAGCCGCACGCCGAGGGGACCAACCCGGCGGCCACCGGCGCGTGCTGGGGCTGCGGCGACACCGCGCGGGACTGGCGGCTCGCCGCCGAGCGGGCCGGCAACGCCATCCTCGGTGTCCAGCCCAACTGGTTGATCTTCGTGGAGGGGGTGAGCTGCCCCAGTGGTGGCCTCTCCAACGTGTGGGACAACGACCCGAGCAACGACGAGGACTGCGGCTGGTGGGGCGGCAACCTGTCGAAGGCCGGCCAGTTCCCGGTACGGCTGAACGTGGCCAACCGGCTGGTCTACTCGCCGCACGAGTACGCCACGTCGGTCTACCGGCAGACCTGGTTCGACGCCCCCGACTATCCGGCGAACATGCCGGCCATCTGGGACAAGTACTTCGGTTACCTCTACAAGCAGAACATCGCCCCGATCATGATGGGTGAGTTCGGCAGCACCCTCGCCGACCCGAAGGACCGGGTGTGGCTGGAGAAGTTGATGGCGTACACCGGCACCGGGGTGACCGGGATGTCCTTCACCTACTGGTCGTGGAACCCCAACTCGGGTGACACCGGGGGCATCGCGCTGGACGACTGGACGAACATCAACACCACCAAGCAGGCGATCCTCCAGCCGTACCTGATCGCGCCGTCCGGTGGCGGACCCACCGGCGGGCCGACAGGTGGACCGACCGGCGGGCCGACGACCCCGCCCCCGGGCGCCTGCACGGCCACCTACCGGCAGGTAAACGCCTGGCAGGGCGGCTTCCAGGGTGAGCTGACCGTGAAGAACACCGGTACGGCCGCGGTCAACCCGTGGTCGGTGACCTGGAGTTGGCCGTCCGGCGTGACGCTGGGCAGTGGCTGGAACGCCACCGTCACCCAGTCGGGCACGACGGTCACCGCCGCCGCGCCCAGTCACGCGCCGTCCCTGGCGGCGGGGGCCTCGGTCACCGTGGGCTTCACCGCCAACGGCGCGGCCAGCGCCCCGGCAACCGTGAAGCTCAACGGCGCCGGCTGCTGAGTCGCCGGGGTGGCCGGTGCCCACGTCGTGG
>NZ_JBFAPG010000738.1:0-2003 GCF_040675595.1 Micromonospora sp. NPDC049580 | reverse complement strand
GGGCCCGACGTGGGGCCCCGGCCGAACCGGCGCGACCCCGATGACGGTGCGTCCGCCCGTCCGCCCCCCGCGACTGCTCCGCTACTCCGGCCCCGGCCCGCGACCACGGGTACGGTTTCTGTGCTCGACAGGTACGGGCACCGACGGCATGTCGCCGGGGCGGGAACGTCCGGCCCGGTGGCGACGGAGCGTGGAGGGGAGCGAGGGTGGCGCAGCCGAGAGCACTCGTGGTTCGGGGCGGCTGGGAGGGGCACCAGCCGGTCAAGGCGACGGAGTTGTTCATTCCCTTCCTCGAACGAAGCGGCTATGCCGTACGGGTCGAGGAGTCGACCCAGATCTACGCCGATGCCGCCGAGATGGCCGACACCGACCTGGTCGTGCAGTGCATGACGATGTCGGAGATCACCGCTGACCAGGTGGCGGGCCTGAGCGCCGCGGTCATCGCCGGTACGGGTTTCACCGGCTGGCACGGCGGGATCGTGGACGCGTTCCGCGCGTCGTCGGAGTACCTGCATCTGGTGGGCGGCCAGTTCGCGACCCACCCGGGTAAGGAGCCGTGCGAGCGCCACGGCGGCCCGGAGGACAACTTCCTGCCGCACACGGTGCGCATCACCGACCTCGGCCGGGAGCACCCGATCACCGCGGGGATCGAGGACTTCGACCTGGTCACCGAGCAGTACTGGGTGCTGCACGACGACCTGATCGACATCCTGGCCGTCACCACCCATCCGACGCAGGCGTGGCATCCATGGCATCGGCCGGTCACCTCGCCGGCGATCTGGACGCGACGCTGGGGTGCCGGGCGCATCGTCGTGACGACACCGGGGCACAGCCTCGACGTGCTGGAGGACGCGAACGTCCGTACCGTCATCGAGAGGGGGATGGTGTGGGCGACCCGCACCGCGTCGGCATCGTAGGTCTCGGGGTCATCTCCCGTGCGTACCTCGACACCCTCGCGAACCACCCCGCGGTGAGCATCGTCGCGCTGGCCGACCTCGACGCCTCCCGGTCGGCCGCGGTCGCGGCCACGATCCCCGGCAGCGAGGCGTTGAGCGTCGAGGGTCTGCTCGCCCGTCCGGAGGTGCAGACGGTTCTCAATCTCACGATCCCCGCGGCGCACGCCGAGATCTCACTCGGCGCGATCGAGGCGGGCAGGAACGTGTACGTCGAGAAGCCGCTGGCCGTGACGTTTCCGGACGGCCGCTCGATCATCGAACGGGCCTCCTCGGCTGGCGTCCACGTCGGGTGCGCGCCGGACACCGTCCTCGGCACAGGTACGCAGACGGCACGGGCGGCGATCGACGGCGGGCTCATCGGACGCCCGCTGTCGGCGACGGCCGTCATGGTCACACCGGGACACGAGCGCTGGCATCCCCACCCCGACTTCTACTACGCCCCGGGCGGCGGCCCGTTGCTGGACATGGGGCCGTACTACATCTCAGCGCTCGTCCACCTGCTGGGGCCGGTTCGCGCGGTCGTCGGAGCCGCCAGCCGCCTGCGCGCCGAGCGTGTCATCGGCTCGGGCCCGCGAAACGGCCAGCGCGTCCCGGCGGAGGTGGACACCCACGTGACCGGTGTGCTTGAGCATGCCAACGGTGCTCTCTCCACCATCACCACGAGCTTCGACGGCGTCGCGACGACGGCCGCGCCGATCGAGGTGCACGGGGAGACCGGCACGCTCGCCGTACCCGATCCGAACATGTTCGACGGGGACGTTCGCGTCTTTCCGCTGGGCGGCACCGAATGGCGCGTTCTCGAACCACTGGCCGGTTACGTCGAGAGCTCCCGCGGCATCGGGCTGATCGACCTGGTCACCGCCGACGGCCAGCGCCCGCCCCGCGCCGGCGGCGACGTCGCGCTGCACGTACTCGAAACGATGACCTCGCTGCTCGTCTCGGCGGCCGAGGGCCGGCGGATCGAGCTGACGACTGTGGCGCAGCGGCCGGCACCGGTTCCGCTCACTCCGGTCAACGGCTGGAAGAAGTGACCCGGTGCGGGCCGGC
>NZ_JBFAPG010000737.1:0-2009 GCF_040675595.1 Micromonospora sp. NPDC049580 | reverse complement strand
GCGCCGCCGGGGTGCTGCTGATGACGATCGCCGCCCTGCGCTGGCCGGGCAAGCAGACGGTGGACGACGCCGTCGCCAAGGCCGCCGCGGCCAACGCCGAGCCGACCCCCGATCCGGGCGGCACCATCGCCGACGGCACGCCGGCGGGCACCGACCTCCGGCCCGCGGACGGCCACCGCCGGCACGCGGTCACCTGATCCACCGCGTGAGCCGGCGCACGGCCTCCGGGTCGGGTCGGCGGCCGACGCACCTGGCAGGATGGAACGGTGAACCCCGCAGGTGAATCCGACCGTAACGATGCGTCGATGACCCTCTTCGAAGCGGTCGGCGGCGAACCCACCTTCCGCCGGCTGGTGGACGAGTTCTACGCCGGCGTCGCCACCGATCCCCTGCTGCGACCCATGTACCCGGAGGAGGACCTGGGCCCGGCGGCCGACCGGTTCACCCTGTTCCTGATGCAGTACTGGGGTGGGCCGAACACGTACTCCGCACAGCGCGGGCACCCGCGGCTGCGCATGCGGCACGCGCCGTTCCGGATCGGCGGGGCCGAGCGGGACGCCTGGCTGCGGCACATGCGCCAGGCGGTGGACCGGCTCGACCTGGAGCCGCAGCTCGCCGTCGCTCTCTGGGACTATCTGGAGCGGGCCGCGTACTTCATGGTCAACGTGATGGAGGACCCGGCCGAGGGCGCCTGACGGCGCGTTCCGGCACGGACGCCGCGGGGCGCCTCAGAGCAGGGCGCCTTCGTCGTGCAGCCAGTCCACGAAGCTGGCGGCCACCGCCGCGCCGCAGTCGAGCATCTCGACCAGCAGAGCGTCGTGGGTGCCGGCGCCCAGCGGCACCTGCAACTCGGCGTAAATCGGCAGCTGCCCGCGCTCGGTCGGGTCGCCGATGTACGCCTTGCAGAAGCGGCGGGTGTGGTTCCACTCGTTGACCACCCGGTAGGCCCGGTCGGCCCAGTCCGGCGGAACCGTGGCGTGCGGGCGGGCCCGCATCACCAGGATCTCGTCCTCGGGGCCTTCGAGGGTCACCAGCACGGCGTGCCGCTCCCACATGGCCAGCAGGTTGCCGTCGCCGTCGGCCAGGTAGCGCACGTCGAGCAGGTCGAGTGCGTCACAGACGCGGCGCAGGCTCACCGGCTCGATGGTCGCCGGCATCTCGGTCAGTACGGGCCGGTCGCTGCCCGGGCAGTCGTCCCCCGGCTGGCGAGGGCTCGGCGGGCCGACCCGGACCGCGCTCTCCACTGTGATCCCGCTTCGGGTTTCCGGATCGCCGCCGTCGGCGGGACCGGGGCGCCATGACCACCACGGCATCGCTCGTCGCACCTCACTCCCCAGCGGATCCAGCCGCCTACGGTGCGTTGGATCCGAGGATGGACGGTACCCGGACAGCCGGGTTGAAGCATCCCCCCAACGGCCGCACCGGCCCAGAAGAATGAGCAGGGGTCATCCGTTCGGACGAGTGGCGAGGGGCGTCACGGCAAGATCGGTGGCCTTCTGCAACCAGGCCGCTCCGTATGGTCCCACCAGGCCCACCCAACGGCCCGCCACCCGCACCTGGACCTCGGAGCGCGCGCCAGGACCGGCCGGATCGTCGATCGCGCCGAGGAAGCCCATCCGGACCAGCCCCTGCACCAGCCGCTGCGGCACCTCGACGGCAGGGCCCGGCGGATCGTCCGGCGTGACCAGCACGGCCACGTGGTCGAGCAGCGCGTCGCGCAACGCGCGCTGACCCACCGCGCGGCCCGCCACCCCCTGCTCGCTCGCGGTACGCAGGGTGCCCGCCGCCGCGTCGGCGATCCGCCGCAGCTCGACGGCGGGCAGCACCTCCACCGACTCGCTTCGCGCCGGTGGCAGCGGCCAGCGCCACTGCGCGTCGCGGCGGGCCGGCAACGTCGCGCCACCGCGTTCCAGCTCGGCCAGCAGGTCGGCGGCGCCCACCGTGACGTCTCCGGCTGCCCTGGCAGGTGCTGGTGGCCCGGACGGTCGCCGGTGGGGCCGCCGGAGACG
>NZ_JBFAPG010000736.1:0-2015 GCF_040675595.1 Micromonospora sp. NPDC049580 | reverse complement strand
GTTGGGGTTAGTGGGTTGAGGGGGTTACGAAGGGGGGTTTTTGGAGGCGCAGGGGGGCTTGGCGGCCTCGGATGTCGACCTGCACCTCGTCGCCGTCGGCCAGGTTGGCGTCCGTGTCCAGCAGGGCCAGGGCGATGCCCTGCTTGCGGGTCGGGCTGAAGGTGCCGCTGGTCACCGTGCCGACCTGCTTGTCGCCCACGTGCAGGGTCATGCCGGGGCGCGGGATGGCGCGGTCGACGGCCACCAGGCCGCGGAGCGTACGTCGGGGGCCGGCGGCCTTCTCGGCGAGCAGCGCGTCGCGACCCCAGAAGGCCGGCTTGTCCCACCCGACCGCCCAGCCCGAGCGGGCCTGCACCGGGGTGATGTCCAGCGAGAGGTCCTGACCGTGCAGCGGGTAGCCCATCTCGGTGCGCAGCGTGTCCCGGGCGGCCAGCCCGCAGGCGCGCAGCTCGAACGCCTTGCCGGCGGCGAACAGCGCGTCCCACACGGTCACCGCGTGCTCCGCCGGCACGACCAGCTCGTAGCCCAGCTCGCCGGTGTAGCCGGTACGGCAGACGGTCAGTTCCACCTCGGCGAGGCTGTCGGTGAAGCTGGCGGCGTCGAAGCTCATGTAGCCGTGCTCGGTGGGCAGGTCGAGAGCGGCGAGCAGTTCGCCCGAGCGGGGGCCCTGCACGGCCAGCACCGCGTACGCCTCGTGCTCGTCGGTGATGGTGATCCGCTCCGGGGCGGCGGCGCGCAGCCGGCGCACCACCTCGGCGGTGTTCGCGGCGTTCGGGATGAGGAAGACGTGGTCCTCGGCGTACAGGTAGGCGATGATGTCGTCCACAACGCCGCCGGTGGCGTCGTCGCAGCACAGCGTGTACTGCGCTCGGCCGGGCCCGATGCGGCGCAGGTCGTTGCTGAGGCAGGAGTTGACGAAGTCGGCCGCGCCGGGGCCGGCCACCCGAACCTTGCCCAGGTGCGACACGTCGAAGACCCCCACCGCCGTACGCACCGCGGCGTGCTCCTTGAGCACCCCGCCGCCGGCGTACTCCAGCGGCATCTCCCAGCCCCCGAAGGGGGCGAACTTGGCGCCGGCGGCGGTGTGCCGCTCGTGCAGCGGGGAACGACGCAGCCGGGTCGCGGCGGCGTCGGAGGTCACGTCGGTCATGGGTGGCAACTTACCGGGGGTAACGCCGCTGGTTAGCATCGGCGGGACCCCGTTGGTGTGATCGACGGGACAGCCCTGACGTCCGGCGGGTAGGTTCCGCCGGAGACCTTCACCGCTGGTACGCGACGCCGCGACCGGCCCGGCCCGCCCGGAGTAGCTTCAGTGACATCACCCCGCACCACCAACCTGAGCCTGGTCGACACCGACCCGGCCGAGCTCGCCGTCGACGCGATCGTGATCGGCGTGCACAGCCAGACCGGAGAGCAGGGCGCCACCAGCGGCCTCGCCGGCAACCTGCTGCTCGCCAGCGGCGCGGAGAGCATCGCCGTCGCCTTCGACGGCAAGCTGACCGAGACCCTCGCGCTGCTCGGCGCGACCGGTGGGGCGGGTGAGGTCATCAAGCTGGCCACGCTGGGCACCGTCACCGCCCCGCTGGTCGTCGCGGTCGGGCTCGGCCCGGAGCCGAAGGGCGCCGCCCCGGCGCCGGAGACGCTGCGCCGCGCCGCCGGCGCGGCGGTCCGGGCCCTGGCGGGTGCGCCGAAGGTGGCGCTGAGCATGCCGCTGCCCGACGACGCGGACGCGCCGGCCGCGCTGCGCGCGGTCGCCGAGGGCGCGCTGCTCGGCGGGTACCGGTTCGCCGGCTACAAGACCCGTCCGCAGCCGACCCGGCGGGAGCCGGTGGCCGAGGTGCTGATCGCCGTTCCGGACGCCGCTGAGCCGGCCGCCCAGGCGGAGATCACCCGGGCGCAGGCAGTCGCCGGCGCGGTCCGGCTCAGCCGGGACTGGGTGAACACCGCCCCGAACGAGCTGCGGCCCCCGTCGTTCGCCGACGCCGTGGCCGCCGCCGCCCGCGACGCGGGCCTCG
>NZ_JBFAPG010000735.1:0-2020 GCF_040675595.1 Micromonospora sp. NPDC049580 | reverse complement strand
GCCACGGCCCTCGCCCCCGCCCGCCGTGCCCGAAGCGCGGACGGTGGGCGGCGCCGGGCTGGCCACCAGCGGCCTGGTCGTGCCGACCGGCGCGGGCACGCCACCGGCGATCACCGCCACCTCCTGGCTGGTCGCGGACCTGGATTCCGGCAAGGTGCTCGGGGGCTGCGGCCCGCACGAGTACGGCACTCCGGCCAGCGTCCAGAAGCTGCTGCTGGCGGCCACGATGATGCCCCGGCTCGACCCCGCCCAGACGGTGACCGTCACCGCGGCGGACATGAACATCGAGCCCGGCTCCTCCGCCGTCGGCCTGGTCGAGGGCGGCCGCTACACCATCGAGACGATCTGGCTGGGGCTGCTGCTCAACTCCGGCAACGAGGCGGCGAACGCGCTGGCCCGGCTGGGCGGCGGGTCTGACGGCGCGGCCGGGGGAGTCCGCGCCATGAACGAGCAGGCACACCACCTGGGCGCGCTCCAGACGCACGCGGTCACGCCGTCCGGCCTGGACGGCAAGGGCCAGTTCACCAGCGCGTACGACCTGGCGCTGATCGCCCGGGCCTGCTTCGCGCAGCCGACCTTCCGGCGGTACGCGCTCACCCAGCTGGCGACGATTCCGGCCCAGCCGGCGCAGCGGACCAAGGGCTTCCAGATCCAGAACGAGAACCAGCTCATCTACCGGTACCCGGGCGCGTTGGGCGGCAAGACGGGCTTCACCGACCTGGCTCGGCACACCTACGTCGGCGCGGCGGAACGTGACGGGCGTCGGCTGGTGGTGACGCTGCTGGGCGCCGAGCCGGCGCCGATGCGCGGCTGGGAGCAGGGGGCGGCCCTGCTGGACTGGGGTTTCTCGCTGCCCCGCGACGCCAGCGTCGGCCGCCTGGTCGAGCCGGGTGAGCTGACCGCCACGCCGTCGGCCGCGCCGTCCGCGCCGTCCGCGCTTGCCGCGCCCGGTCCGCCCCGCCCGGCGGCGGCCAGCGGCCCGGCGGGCACCGGCTCCGGATGGCTGTGGTCGGTGGTCGCGCTGAGTGGCGCGGGAGTGCTGGCGCTGCTGGGCGGGTTGCTGTGGCACCGCCGCCGTCGGTTGCCCGGTCAGATCGACAACAGGCCTCGGCATCCATAGACTCCGGTCTTTCTGGCAGCACGAGCCCAGGAGGATCCCTGTGTCGAGTGAACTCGAAACGCCTTCCGGCGCGGCGGCACCCCGCCGGTCGGTACGCGCGCTGACCCGCCTCGCCGGTGTGACGGCGTTCGCCGCAACGCTGATCGTCGGCGCGTCGGCTGCCGCGGTGGCCGCGCCGGTCGCGGCCGACGGCACGGTGAGCGCGGCCGCCGCCGATGCCCGCCCGCCGCGCACCACGCACGGCCCGTGCGCCTACACCGAGACGCCCGACGAGCCAGCCGCCCGGCCGGTGCCGCTGCCGCCCGACCCGCGCCGCACCCCGGACCGGGGCAGCGTCCGGGTGACCCTCTCCACCAACCAGGGGCCGATCGGGTTGACCCTGGACCGGGCCGCCGCGCCGTGCACGGTGCAGAGCTTCCTGCACCTGGTCGGCAAGCGCTTCTACGACCGCACCCCGTGCCACCGGCTCACCGCTTACCCGACGCTGAGCGTGTTGCAGTGCGGCGACCCGTCCGGCACCGGCGAGGGTGGCCCCGGCTACCGGTACCGCGACGAACTGCCGACCGACCTGCCGCCGGCCCCCACCGACCCGACCGGCGTACGCCGGGTCTACGCCCGGGGCGTGCTGGCGATGGCCAACGCCGGGCCGGACACCAACGGCAGCCAGTTCTTCCTGGTGTACGCCAACTCGGCGCTACGCCCCAACTACACGATCTTCGGCACGGTGGACGCGGCCGGGCTCGCCACCCTGGACCGGATCGCCGCTCAGGGAATCGCGCCGACGGCCGAGGACCCGGCGCCGGTCGACGGCGCTCCCGCGCAGCCGGTGACCATCCGGCGTGCCGTCCGGGCACACCACCACCACTGACCCGCTCGGCGCGGTGGGCGGCCCCGGTCGCC
>NZ_JBFAPG010000734.1:0-2034 GCF_040675595.1 Micromonospora sp. NPDC049580 | reverse complement strand
CTGCGGTCGACCGCAGCAGCGCCGTGACGCGGAAAGCTCAGCGCAGGATGCCGGAGGTGCCACCGCTGTCGGCGCCCCACACGTCCTCGTCCTCCTCCAACCAGGTGTTGCGGGCGGTGTCCTCCTCGCCGTAGCCGGCACCGCCGCCCGTCCCGGCCACGCCACCGGCGCCGCGAGCACCCGCGCCCCGACCACCGGCCCCCGCCGCGCCACGCCCGGCGCCGCCCCGACCGGCGCCGGCACCGCCGCCACCGGCGACGCCACCCATACCGGGTGCCATGCCGCCGCCCAGCTTGCCGCCCGCGCCGAGTCGGCCACCGGCGCCCCGGCCACCGCCACGACCGGCACCCGCCGCGCCGCCGCCCATCATCGGGCCCATGCCCGGCGAGACCGCCCGGCCGAGCGCGCCGCCGCCCGCGAGGGCACCGGCGCCGCCCAGGCCGCCACCGCCGCTGCCGAGCCCGCTGGACGAGCCCAGGCCACCCGAGCCCAGGCCGCCTCCGAGACCGGAGCCGAGACCGGGCGAACCGCCACCACCCGCACCCGCGAGGCCACTGCTGAACTCGTCGTCCGCACCGCCGACGCCCGGGACGCCACCGGTGCTCGGGTAGGTGCCCGTGCCGGAGTCGTACCCGCCCGAGAGGTCGGGATGGGCACCGGACCCGCTGGGCAGGTTGCCCGTGCCCGGCATGTCGGTGGCGCCGATCGAGGGCGTGGCCCCCAGGCCGCCGGTGGACGGGCCGCCGCCGAGCTTCGGCACGCCACCGCCACCGCCACCACCGCCACCACCGGTGCCCAGATCGGGAATCTCGGTCGTCGGGCTCTGTGTGGTGGGGGGGCCGGCATCGCCCGGAGTGCCGGGCGCGATGGCCTGGTAGTCACCGCTCACCTGCTCGTAGACCCGGGCCGCGTCCTCCGACTGGTCGTTGATCCAGTCGGCGATCGCGGTCACCGGGTCGAACCAGCCCAGGAAGTCCGGCGAGACCTTCGCTTCGAAGAAGCCGACCCCGAGGGTCAGCTTGGCGTTACGCGCCTCCAACACGTCGTTGACGCAGGTCGCCGGGACCGGGAAGTCCCGCTGGGCCGCGGTGAGCTTGTCGGCGGCGGTCTTGAGCGACTGGACGATGCCGGTGCCCTTCTCCGCGTCCGCCACGATCTGCCCGGTGTCCTTGGAGATCTGCTCGATGTGACCCTTGAACGCCTCGTACGCCGGACCCTTCCAGGTCGTACCCAGGTCCTTGATGTTGGTGTCGAGGCTCTGCTTGACGTTGTTGAGATTCTTGATCAGCTGTTCCCAGCCGAGGGCGGCGCTCTCCACGTCACCCGGCCGGCCGTCGATGACGACCTTCTGGCACATCTCTTCCCAGCTCAGGCCCATCTGCCGTCCTCCCCCGTCCTAGCGTCCGTCGCCATTGCCGGCCACGTCGCCGAAGACACGCTGCATGTCGGCGGCGGACATCCTGTTCTGCTCCTCCGCCGTCTCGTAGTTCTGCTTGACCTGGCGCAGCGCCTCCGCCGCGTCGTACAGGCTCTGCGAGAGCTTGCGGACACCGGACTCGGTGCCCTGGTAGAGCCCCTGGTGCTTGGCTGCCAACCGGGCCGCCCAGTCGAACCCCCCGAGCGGGCTCGGCTGGCCGCCCGCCCCACCCGCCACGCCGCTGGCCGCGCCCCCCATCAGGTCCTGGATGTCGACCATGTCGTAGGAGAGCTTGTTCAGGTAGGCGGCGTGGGTCTCCAGCCAGGTGATGGCCGAGTCCAGGCTGGTCGCGTCCCACTCGGTCTTGACGCCTGCCTCACCGGGCGCGGTGACCAGGCCCTTCGGCGTCGCGGCGTGGTCGACGTTGTCCATCTCCAGGCCGGTCAGGGCGAGGCCCGACGTCGGCATCCCGCCCACCGGGATCGGGATGTAGAGGTCGTCGTTCACGTACCGTGCCGGCTGGGTGGTCCTGTCGTCCGTCATCGGTCCCCTCCCCGAAACCCTGACTGGTGGTCTGCGTTCACTGCTGCTGTGGGCCGTTCGGCGGCGGGCCCGAG
>NZ_JBFAPG010000733.1:0-2035 GCF_040675595.1 Micromonospora sp. NPDC049580 | reverse complement strand
CCTCCTCGGCCCGGCCCCAGCCGGCCGGCTCGGCCTCGTACTGTGCGGCGGCTTCCGGGGCCTCCCGCTCGGCATACGCCGGCTGCTCGGGGATCGGGGGGTACTGCGTCGACGGCGCGTAGTCGGCCGGCGGGGCGGCGGCGAGGCTGGCGCCCGGCACGCGCTGCTCCTGCGGCGGTAGCGGCACCGCGTTGGCGGGTGAGATGCCGGGCGCGGGCGCCGGCTGGTAGGCCGGCGGCTCGTCGGCCCGGTCGGCGTCCCAGCCGCCTCGCGACTGGGCTTCCGCCTCGGCGCGGCCCCACACCTCGCCCGGCGCCCACGGCTGAACCTCCGCGACGCCGGGGTTGGCCTGCACCGGGTTGTCCGGGCCGGCGGCGGCCCAGCCGGGCGTCGCGTCGCTGCCGGGCACGCTGACGCTGGCCCGGGCGGCCGCAGGGCCGGCCTGCTCGGCCTGGGGCCAGGCGGTCGGTTCCGGACGCTCGGCCGGCTGGTCCTGGGGTGCGAGCACCCAGTCCGGCTGCTGCGGGCGGCCCTCGGCGGCACCCCAGGCGGCGGGCTGCGGGGCCTCTTCCTGCGCGGGCCAGTTCGCCGCCGGGACCTGGGCCGCGCCACGGGAGCCGGCCGACTCGGACTGCCCCCAGCCGGGGGACGGCTGCTCGGCCTGCCCGGCGGGCTGGCCCCAGGTCTGCGGGGCCTGCTCGGCTGGCGTCCAGACGGGCTGATCATCCCGTGCGGCGGCGGCGCCGACGGCCCAGCCACCGGACCCGGACGGGTCGTCCTGCGGGCCGGCTGCGCCGGATCGGCCGGCGGGCTGCGCCGGATCGGCGTGCCACTCACCGGCGGGCGGGCTGGTCTGCCCCGACCCAGCCCATCCGCCGGAGCGGGACGGGTCGTCCTGGGCGGCGGGCCACGCGGCGGTGGCCGGGGGCACCTGCGCGGCGCCCCGGGCGGCCGGCTGGGCCGGTGCCCAGTCGGGCTGCTCCGGGGAACCGGCGGCCCAGGCGGGCGCGGCCTGCTCGGGCGGCGTCCAGCCCTGCTGCGGGGGAGTCCATCCGGCGGGCTGCGCCTGCTCCGGCGCGGCACCGCCGGTGGCCCACGCGGGCTGCGCCGGGTCGCTGGACTGCGGTGCGGCGGCGGCACCCCAGGCGGGGTTCGGCTGCTGCTCGGACTGGGTCGCCCAGGCCGGGGCGGACGGGTTCGGCCGCGCGGGTGGCGGGGGCGCCCAGCCCATTTCGGGGCCGGTGGCGTTGTAGCCGTTGTCCGGCTGCGCCGGGCGGTCGCCGTACGGCGCCGGTCCGCCGGCGCCCGGTGACACCTCGTCCGGCTCCTGGCCGGGGCGGTGCGGGCCCTCGGACGTCATGGGTGCGCCTCCTCCATCACATGTCGGCCGCCGGTGCCGATCGGTCTCCTCGGCATGGCTGCCGGCGTCACCGGCGTACCGCCGTGCCGGCTCCCCGCACCGTATCCGGTGGCCGCACGAGGCGTCCAAGGAGCACCGGTCGTCACTCCCCGTCGCCGGGTGGTGTCGAGCAGCTTCTATCGGCTCGGCGTCGGCCGGGCCGGCGGGCGGCGACCGAAGCCCACCGTACCGGGCGCTGCGGCAGCACGGAATCCCGGTGTCAGGTGCTGGCGCAACGCCGATGGCCCATCCGGTGAGCCGGATGGGCCATCGGTCTGGAGGAGGTGAGGAATGTCGTGGAGCGTCAGCTCATGTGACGCTGGGCGATGACGAGGAGTTCCTCGCGAACGGCCGGCGAGTTGGCCGAGCGCAGCGCGTGCTCGATGGCACGGGCGCGGCGGTTGGCGTCGCGGTGGTTGCGGATTCGCTCGATCATGCTCATTTGGTGGGTCCTCCTGGCTATTCGGTTGTCGGCCCCTGATGCATCTATTCAACCGCAGAACTCGGCCAACTTCCATCGATTATTAGGTGAGCTGGGACACCTGCCTAACAATCAAAGGTCAAGGGGGCTTGTGGCCGACGGTTTCGTCGCTCAACGGACACGGCCGGTGTGCCGGGCGTTAACCCGTGGCACAC
>NZ_JBFAPG010000732.1:0-2058 GCF_040675595.1 Micromonospora sp. NPDC049580 | reverse complement strand
TACCGGTTGACCTCCCGGGCGCGCAGCAGCGCCCGGGTGACCTGACCGAACTGCCGCTCGTTGTCGGCGCTGAACAGCAGCACCTCCGCGCCCCGGTGCCAGCCCCACAGCTCGTACGGCGGTGGGCGCCAGCGGTCGCCGACCAGGGCGAGTGCCGCCGGCAGCAGGAGCACCGCCCCGAGGATGAGGTACGCCTCGGCGGTCAACCGTTGCAGGCCGCCGCTGAAGCCGAGGAGCAGGCCGACCACGCCGATCATGGATGCGGTGATCACCACCGCCCGGACGGCGATCCGGTCGTGCGGGCCTCGGGTGGTGCGCAGGTGGGTCAGGTCGACGATGCGATAGCTGGTGCGGCCGACGGTGAACCGGTCGACGGTGACGATGATGCCGGGTCGCGCGTACAGCAGCGTGGACCTGGCTCCGGGCACCGTTCGTTGCGGTCGCGTCTTTGCGCCTTCACGATTCACGGTTCCTCCCGTGGGGCGGTCTGCCGGGTTCGGTCCGTGGCCGGGCATCGCTGCCCGGGGACGGGATTCCCGGCTGCGGCTCCATTGTGTTGGGGCACCGCCACTCCACCTGGGCATTTACGATTCCGACCTGCTCACCCGACCGGCGGACATCGCCGCGAAACAGCATCCATTTCAGGTTTTGTCGGATATTGGCGGAGGCCATCCGACGGCATACGCCCGGAACGACGAATGTCAGATATCGGTCAGCGGATGCGAAAAAGGGCTCTCGGGCGGTCCCCCATCCCGCGTCAGCAGTCCCGCTGGTGTCACCGACAGCAGCGGCACTTCGCGCCACTTCGCCAACTTTCGCCCCTGCTTCAACTGCGCGGCACAACCGTCCCGGGTTAGGTTGGGCGAGCCGGTCCGGCCCAGTGCCGTCCACCCGGATGGCCCCGGCCGGTGTCGCCGAGGGCGTCAGCAGCCCCGTCGGCGGCCGTGGGAGAGGAGCCCTTCGCTCTTGTCATCCCTGAGAACCCTGCTGCGCACCGCGGTCCTGGCCGGCATGTCGGCCGCACTGATCGCCCCGACGGCGGTGGCCCACGCCGAGCCGTCCCCCGCCGACCTGACCCACCGGATCGAGACGTCCTCGGCAGAGTTGGAACGGATCGTGGAGTCCTACAACAAGCTCACCGAGGACATCAAGGTCAACAAGACCGCGGTGGCCCGATTACAGGCCCGCATCGGCCCCCTGGAACAGCAGGCCGAGCAGAGCCGGGCCGACGTCGCGGCACTCGCCAACACCGCGTACAAGAGCGGTGGCCTGCAGACGATGGACGCGCTGCTGCGTCCCGGCGGCTCCGTCGCTCTGCTCGACCGGCTCGGCACCCTCGATCAGCTGACCCGCCAGCGCCAGGAGCGCATCTCCGGCTTCACCGCGAACCAGCGGCGGCTGCTCGACGAGAAGACACGCCTGGACGCCACGCTGACCCGGCAGGCCGCGCAGGCCCGCGAGCTGGCGGCGGGCAAGAAGCGCATCGAGAGTGACCTGGCCGACCTGTACGAGCTGCGCCGGCAGGCGTACGGGGCCGCCACCGAGCGACCCGCGCCCAAGGCGGCGGAGGCCGAGGCCACAAACGTGCCCGCCGTGGCCGGGGACGCCGGCGCTGCGGTGCGCTACGCCTTCGGGGCGGTCGGCAAGCCGTACGTCTGGGCCGGTGAAGGGCCGAACGGCTACGACTGTTCCGGACTGACCCTCGCGGCCTGGCGGGCGGCCGGCAGGTCGCTGCCGCACAACGCACGGATGCAGTGGGGAGCGGTCGCCCACATCGGTCGGGGTGACCTGCGCCCGGGAGACCTGATCTTCTACAGCGGGCTCGGGCACGTCGCCCTCTACGTGGGCGACGGTCAGGTCATCGACGCGCCGAGCGCCGGTCGCAACGTGCTCAAGCGCGGCATGAACATGATGTCCATCCACGGCTACGGCCGGGTCCGCTAGCCCGACCCGATACGGCGAACGGCCGGCGTCCCCCCAACGGACCCCCGCCGGTCGCCCTCATTTAAAACAGGTCCGGGAGGCAGCAGAGATCCGAAGACAACACCTCAGAAAACC
>NZ_JBFAPG010000731.1:0-2068 GCF_040675595.1 Micromonospora sp. NPDC049580 | reverse complement strand
TCCCCCCCCACCCTCGCCCCCATCCCCCCCCCCGCCGCGCCCCCCGCCCCCGCCGGGCGACCCCCCAAACGAGCGGCCCCCGGAGCACCCGCTCCGGGGCCCGACCCGTCCCCGGGCACCGGCCGCTGCTGCAAGGGACGCGGGACGCGGGACGGGTCGTCAGACGGGGGTGGGTGCCGGGGCGGGCGTGGTGATCGTCGGGCGGCCGTCCTGGTCGACGGTGAGCAGTCGGCGCAGGGAGAGCGCGATGAGCGAGGCGATCAGGCAGCCGCCGACCACCACCGCGACCCAGACCATGCCGTTGGCCGCGCCGATGAGTGGGCCGGCGGTCACCGGGCCGATCACACCGCTGATCCCGAAGATCATCGAACTCATGGCGTTGTACCGGCCGCGCAGCTCGTCGGTGGCGAGCGCGTTGGTCAGCGCCGGCATCACCGGCGACAGCAGCGTCTCACCGAGGCCGAAGATCGCCGAGCAGGCCACCACGCACAGGGCGGCCACCAGGGCGTTGCCGGTGCTGATCACACCGGCGACGCCGAGGACCAGCCAGGCGACGGCGAACACCGCCCCGACCACGGCGAGCGCGCCGGTGCGGCTGCGCCCCTCGATCCGGCGGATCACCAGCAGTTGGGCGAGCACGATCATCACGGTGTTGGCCGCGAGCGCCCACGCCACCACCCGGGGGTTCACCTCGGCGACGCGCACGGCGTACGCGGCGAAGCCGACCTCGACCTGGGCGTACCCGCAGGTGGTGAGGACCAGACCGAAGATCACGAGCCGGCGGAACGGGCGGTCCCGGAGCACGGTCAGGTAGCCGCCGCTCGACGGCCCGTCGCCGGCTAAGCGGTGGCCGAGTCGGTGGCCGACGCCGGGCAGGGTCAACAGGATCAGGGCCGGCATCAGGTAGCTGACCGCATCCAGCAGGTAGATCGTCTGGAAGGTGCCGGGCCGCGCCGTGTCGACGATCGCGCCGGACGTCATGCCGCCGATGCCGATGCCGAGGTTGAGCAGCGCGAAGTTCAGTCCGAAGACCCGTTGCCGCTCACCGTCGTCGGTGAGCGAGGCGAGGATGGTGTTCTGCCCGGACCAGATCGCCGAGCTGCCGACGGCGATCACGGTCATCACGAGCAGGGCCGAGCCGGTCGAGTGGACCAGCGCCAGCGAACCGGTGCCGATCGCCTCGATCACGAAGCACGGCACCACCACCCGGCGCGCGCCGAATCGGTCGATAAGCGTCCCGCCCAGCGGCGACAACGCCAGGGTGACGACGCCGTACCAGCCGATCACCAGACCGGCGCGGGTGTCGGTGAGCCCGCGCACGTCGGTGAGGTAGATGAACAGGAACGGCAGGGTCAGGCCCCGCCCGATCGCCGACAGCAGGGTGCCGAGGAGCATCCGGCGGGCTTCCGGACGACGGGGCAGGGATCGACGCAGCATGTCCGGCATTCTGTTCGGTGGGTGTGACGCCCCGCGAACCGTTTTGCAGCGGCGACGCTGTTCCCGGGCCGCCGGGTGACCAACCCCACGGCGATCGTCGGTGTCGCCGGGTCTGCGATGCTGGCCCGATGACCGGCACCTGGCGACACCTGCCCGCTACCGCCCGCGCCATCGCGGTGACCGCCACAGCGGCCGTCGCCGCCGCCCAGGCGCGCGACAACCAGGCGTACGACGAGGCGGTCGCCGATCTCGCGGCCGACGACCGGTCCGGTCTGGTGCTCGGAACGGTGGTTCGGCTCCTGCTGGAGGAGGGCCACCCGGAAGGGCTGGCCGGCGACGACATCCGCCAGGTGCTGACACGCTGCGTGCAGAACGCGATGCGGTGGCGGTCGGACGTCGATCCGCACGTGGTGCTCGTCCTGCTCGCCGGAGCGCTCGGGGTGTACGACCCCGAGGGCGACGAGTCGCGGCCGGACGCGCCCGCCCTGGCCCGCCATGCCCCGCTACTCGTGGCCGACCTGTTGGCGGTGACGGGCGTGCCGTTGGACGACTACCTGGCCGCCGCGTTCACCGAGATCGAGCGCACCGAACGGCAGGACTGATCCGCGGGGGCGGCCACACCGGTGGCCAC
>NZ_JBFAPG010000730.1:0-2075 GCF_040675595.1 Micromonospora sp. NPDC049580 | reverse complement strand
ACCGGACCGTCGCACGCGCCGACACCCGGGTCGTCTTCGTCGCCGACAAGCACCTGGTGCTGCTCGACCCCGACGGGACGGAACTGGTCCGGGAGTCGACGGACCTGCCCGCCGCCCGGCTCGCCGCCGCGTTCCGGGCGCACGGCTGGGCCTGGGCGGACGACGATCCCCACCGGTCGGCGTACCGGCTGTGGGTGCCCGACCTGCCCGGTCTGCCCGCCGGCGCGGACGCGCTGCTGCGGGCCCGGGAGCGCGCCATCGAGCGGGACCGCCGCGACGACGCCCGGGAGCTGCGGCGGGAGCTGGGCCGGCTCGGGGTGGTGCTGCGCGACGAGGGCAAACGCCAGTACTGGCGGGTCGTCGTCGCCGGTGCGGGACAACCGACTTCGGCCGAGCGGGAGCGGGAGGGGCGGTAGCGTCTGTCCCAGGAGATCCTGGGAGCGCGCGATGACCGAGCAGCAGCCGTACCGAGTGGTGTCCCGACACCCCGGCTTCGAGCTGCGCCGCTACCCGGCTCACCTGGTGGCCGAGGTGCAGATCCAGGCGTCGTTCACCCGGGCCCCGATCGAGGCGTTCCGGCCGCTGGCCGCCTACATCGGGGGCGCCAACCGGGCCCGGCACCCGATCGGCTCGGCCGGGCCGGTGATGTCGGCGGCCAGCGACTCGGAGAAGATCGCCATGACCGTGCCGGTGGTCCAGATCGAGGGCGAGCGGCCGGGCGCGTACCTGATCCAGTTCGTCATGCCGGCCACCTTCACCACTGCCACCCTGCCCGAGCCGGTGGACACCCGGGTGCGCATCCGCGAGGTTCCGGCACGCCTGGCGGCGGCGATGCGGTTCTCCGGGCGGTGGACGGAGCAGGCGTTCAGTCAGCGGGCCACCATGCTCGGCCGGTCGGTGACCGCGGCCGGGCTGCAACCGACCGGCGCGATCCGGTACGTGCGCTTCGACCCGCCGTGGAAGCCGTGGTTCCTGCGCCGCAACGAGGTCGTGCTGCCGGTCGTGGAGTAGCTAGCGCGCGTGCTGCCGCCACACCGGCCGACCGCCCGGCCAGTCCCACGCCAGCAGGGTGACGCCGGTGAGCAGCACCCCGCCGAGCGCGATCATCGGCAGGATGCGCGGGCCGGGCGGGACCGTCCGGCCCAGCGCGACACCGCCGACGGCGACCGCGCCGAGCCCGACGGCCAGCAGGCAGCGGCCCCGGGTGCGGGCCGGTGCCGCCGCCAGGGCGACGACGACGGTCAGGGCGACCAGGAGTACGCCGGTGGCGAAGGCCGCCGCCGTCAGCTCCGGCTCCCGGTCGGTCGGAGACTCGATGCCGGCGGCCACCACCGCCAGCACCCCGGCCACGCAGGCCGTGCCGGTCAACACCCGCCGGTCGGTGGTGGGGGGCCTGCCGCGGTCCCGCCACGCGAGGACGGCCGCCAGCACCCCGAGCACCGCCGCACCGGAGACGGCGAGCAGGATGGTCGACCCCGTGCCGGCCGGGTCGGCCCGGTCGATCGCCACGTCGGCCGCGATCCAGAGCCCGCCGAGCACGACCGCCGGAGCGCTCCACCGGAGCTGCCCCCGGCCGGCCAGCAGCAGCCCGAGCACGATCGCGACGATCGCCACGAACCGCAGATCCCGTGCCCAGTAGGCGTTGTTGCCCGGCAGCCGCTCCGACCACGGGCCGATCGGCTCGGTCAACGGTTGCCACACCGTCATGCCGACCGCCCAGAGCAGCACGGCGGCGGCACTCAGGAGCAGCCCGACCGGGCGCGCGAATCGCATCCATCGACGGTAGCGGCCAGGGCGGCCTGTCGGGGGGCGCCGCTTGTCGTACACGAAACGGGCCTGGTGGCTCCCGGCGGACCGTGGCCGCCCGACCTACGCTGAGCCGGTCGGCCGTGCACCCAGGAGGAGCCATGACCCGGTACGTCGCGCTGCTGCGCGGAGTCAACGTCGGCACCACCCGCCTCGCCATGGCCGACCTGCGCCGGATCGTCACCGACCTCGGGCACGAGGACGTCGCGACGTACCTGCAGAGCGGCAACGTGGCCTTCGACAGCACCGTGCGCGACGCGGAGAAGCTG
>NZ_JBFAPG010000729.1:0-2077 GCF_040675595.1 Micromonospora sp. NPDC049580 | reverse complement strand
GTCGCTGTGCTACCAGATCCCGGCCCTGGTCCGCGACGGTGTCGCGGTCGTCGTCTCCCCGCTGATCGCGCTCATGCAGGACCAGGTGGACGCGCTCACCGCGGTCGGTGTCCGCGCCGGCTTCCTCAACTCCACCCAGACCCTGGACGCCCGGCGGCGGGTGGAGGCCGCGTTCGTCGCCGGCGAACTGGACCTGCTCTACCTGGCGCCCGAGGCGCTCGGCGTCCGGTCCACCCTCGCCCTGCTGGACCGGGGGCGCATCTCCCTGTTCGCGATCGACGAGGCGCACTGCGTGTCCCAGTGGGGGCACGACTTCCGGCCCGACTACCTGGCGCTGTCGATGCTGCATGAGCGCTGGCCGCAGGTCCCCCGGATCGCGCTGACCGCCACCGCGACGAGCGCCACCCGCACCGAGATCGCCAGCCGGCTGGCGCTCGACGACGCGCGGCACTTCGTGGCCAGCTTCGACCGGCCCAACATCCAGTACCGGATCGTGCCCAAGCGGGAGCCCCGCAAGCAGCTGCTGGCCCTGCTGCGCGACGAGCACCCCGGCGACGCCGGCATCGTCTACTGCCTGTCGCGCGCCTCGGTGGACAAGACCGCCGAGTTCCTCGTCGCCAACGGCGTCGCCGCGCTGCCGTACCACGCCGGTCTGGACGCGGCCACCCGCGCCGCCAACCAGCAACGTTTCCTCCGCGAGGACGGCCTGGTCATGGTGGCCACCATCGCCTTCGGCATGGGCATCGACAAGCCCGACGTGCGCTTCGTCGCCCACCTCGACCTGCCCAAGTCCGTCGAGGGCTACTACCAGGAGACCGGCCGCGCCGGCCGCGACGGGCTGCCGTCCACCGCATGGCTGGCGTACGGCCTGCAGGACGTGGTCCAGCAGCGCAAGATGATCGAGACGTCCGACGGCGACCTCGCGCACCGGCGCAACCTCGCCGCACACCTGGACGCGATGCTCGCGCTCTGCGAGACGGTCCGCTGCCGACGGGTGCAGCTGCTCGAGTACTTCGGCGAGACGACCCCGACGGCCTGCGGCAACTGCGACACCTGCCTCAACCCACCGGAGTCGTGGGACGGCACCGTGGCCGCCCAGAAGCTGCTCTCCGCCGTGTTCCGCCTCGACCGCGAGCGCAACCAGCGGTTCGGCGCCGGGCACTGCATCGACATCCTGCTCGGCAAGCAGACCGACAAGATCAGCCAGTACGGTCACGACTCGCTTACCGTCTTCGGCATCGGCACGGAGTTGAGCGAGGCCGAGTGGCGGGGCGTGGTCCGGCAACTCCTCGCCGAGGGGCTGCTCGCCGTGGAGGGCGACTACGGCACCCTCGCGCTGACCGAGGCCAGCGCCGACGTGCTGGGCCGCCGCCGCACCGTCACGATGCGCCGCGAGCCGGAGCGGCCCGCGTCGAGCCGGTCGTCAAAGCCGCGCGGGGCGGCCACCGTCGTCGCCGAGCTCACCCCGGCGGCCGCGTCGGTCTTCGAGCGGCTGCGCGCCTGGCGGGCGGCCACCGCCAAGGAGCAGGGCGTCCCGGCGTACGTCATCTTCCACGACGCCACCCTCCGGCAGATCGCGGGTGACGCGCCCACCTCGCTGGCCGAGCTGTCGCGGGTCGGCGGGGTCGGCGAGAACAAGCTCGCCAAGTACGGCGAGCAGATCCTGGCCGTCCTCGCGACCGACTGACGGCATGCCGAAAGGGCCGGGCCCCGTGGTGGGGTCCGGCCCTTGTCGGTGTTGGTGCTGCGGTGTGGTGGTGCTGGGGTGGGGTCAGCTGGTGGCGTAGCCGCGGGTGGCGATCCAGTCGGCGAGGTGCTCGACGGTGATGTCGTAGGAGGCGGTGTTCGGGTCGGCGGAGTCGGCGATCCGGACGGTGTTGCCGTTGTCGCGGTAGCCCACGACGCTGATGTAGTGCCCGCCTTCGAACGAGTGGGTGTTGCCGTCGGTGTCGGTGCTGGTGCCGGCGATGTTGGCGACCACGGCGCGGCCGTTGTCGACGGTCTTGACGATGTCGGCGCGTAGCTGGTCGGTCTGCGTGGCGTCGGCGTCGGGCTTGCTGATCTCGACGCTGTGGTA
>NZ_JBFAPG010000728.1:0-2088 GCF_040675595.1 Micromonospora sp. NPDC049580 | reverse complement strand
CCGGCTCGCGGCTCGGCCGCGGCGCGGTCTGCCCGCTGCAGTGCGGGGTGGCCGGTGCGGGCCGGAGTGGCCCAGCCGACAGATTCGGCGGGCCGCGCGCTGCGCGCCGTCGGAGGCGGCCATGATGGGTCGGTGCAGATCCTGTCCATCCAGTCGTCGGTCGCCTACGGCCACGTCGGCAACTCGGCCGCCGTCTTTCCCCTCCAGCGACTCGGGCACGAGGTCTGGCCCGTCCTGACGGTCCACTTCTCCAACCACACCGGGTACGGCGCGTGGCGCGGGCCGCTGCTGGCGGCCGCCGACGTGGCCGAGGTGATCGCGGGCATCGCCGACCGGGGGGTTCTCGGTGGCGCCGACGCGGTGCTGTCGGGCTACCAGGGCGATCCGGCGATGGGCGCCGTGATCCTGGACGCGGTGGCCCAGGTCAAGGCTGCCAACCCGGCCGCGGTGTACTGCTGCGACCCGGTGATGGGCGACATCGGCCGGGGCATGTTCGTCCGGCCCGGCATTCCGGAGTACCTGCGCGACACAGTCGTGCCGCGCGCCGACATCATCACGCCGAACCACTTCGAGTTGGACTTCCTGGCCGGCCGCACGACGTCCTCGCTGGCGGAGGTGCTGGAGGCCGTCGACGTCGTCCGTGCCACCGGGCCGCGGCACGTCCTGGTCACCAGCGTGCTGCACAGCGACGTGCCGGCGGGCGCGCTGGAGGTGGTGGCGGTCTCCGACGAGGGCGCCTGGGCGGTGACCACGCCGCTGCTGCCGATCAGTCCGAACGGCGGGGGTGACGTCACCGCGGCGCTGTACCTGGCGCACCTGTTGACCTCCGGCTCACCCGCGACCGCGTTGGAGCAAACCATCTCCTCCGTCTTCACCGTCCTGGAGGCGACCCTCGCGGCGGGCACCCGGGAGATCCAGCTGATCGCGGCACAGGACGCGATCGCCGAGCCGCCGGTGAGGTTCACTGCCCGCCGGCTGCGCTGACAGCCGTCCGCCGCTGCGAGCCGGCGCGGGCGGTCCGCCACGTCGCCGCCGCGCGGGCGGTCCGTTGTGGCGGCTCAGCGCAGCGCGTCGTCGCGCAGCACCGCGTGCGCGCCGACGGTCTGGTTGACGATCTGGGTCACCCGCACGTCGACGACGACGCTGGCCAGCGCCACCGCGTCCGGTCGGCTGAGGCCGTGCAGCCGTTGCAGCAGGGTCAGCATCCCATCGAGGGCCATGAACGTCGCGTCGTCGAGGGACGCGCCCACGCCCAGCGTCAGCCAGGCGTCGGCGGTGCGGGCCACCGGGCCGGTGACCGGGAAGTCGTCGCGGACGTCGAAGGTCAGCGTCACCTCGTCCATCGGGCACTCGATCGCCGTACCGCCGACCTCACCGTCGCCCTGCGCGGCGTGCCCGTCCCCCACCGAGAACAGCGCCCCGTCGACCGGGATCGGCAGCAGCAGGGTGCTGCCGGCGGTCAGGTCCTTGCAGTCCAGGTTGCCGCCCCAGGGCCGAGGCGGAATGGTGGAGTGCTTCCCCGGCTCGGCGGGCGGCATGCCGAGCACTCCCATGAACGGGCGCAGCGCCACCGTGTGGCCATGCTGGTTGCGGCCGGTCAACGCCACCGGGTCCAGCTCCCAGGCGTGCACCACGCCGTCGGCCGCGACGCCGTAGCGCTGGTTGAACCCGCTCGCCCACCCGCCGGCCACCGTCGTTCCCCAGGTGGCGGGGACGATCGCGTCGATGCGTACCGCGAGGGTCTGGCCGGCCCGCGCACCGCGGACCGCGACCGGCCCGGTCAGCGCATGCCCGTGATCGGGCCGGTGCTGCGGGGCCCGGGGCCGGTCCCGGTTCGCCCCGCCGGGGTACGGGCCGGCCGACCACCAGCAGTCCAGGGTGCGGTAGGTGACGGTGTCGCCGGGGTCGATGGTGAGGGCCGGCGCGAGGTCGGGGGAGAAGTGACCGTGCAGGGTGTCGTCGCCGGGTGCGAGGGTGTGTCGCATCTGCGCAGGCTACGTGCCGACGCCGCGCGGCGCGACCGCTGCGGGGCGGCCGACCGCGCCCGGCGGCGGCTCGTGAGCCGGTGCGCGGCCGGCCCGAGCCGGG
>NZ_JBFAPG010000727.1:0-2096 GCF_040675595.1 Micromonospora sp. NPDC049580 | reverse complement strand
GCCGCCTGGCCCCTGAAGGCGGCGGCGGGCAAGCGGGTCAGCCCTTGACGCTGCCGGCGAGCAGACCTCGCACGAAGAAGCGCTGCAGGGACAGGAATACGACGAGCGGTACAACGATCGAGACGAACGCGCCCGCGGTCAGCCGCTGCCACTCGTTGCCCCGGGTGCCGGCCATCTCGGCCAGCCGAACCGTGAGCGGGGCGGTCTCGTTGCCGCCACCGGCGAAGATGAGCGCGACCAGCAGGTCGTTCCAGACCCAGAGGAACTGGAAGATGCCGAACGCGGCCAGCGCCGGGGTGATCAGCGGCAGCACGATGGTGCGGAAGATCTTCGGGTGGGTGGCCCCGTCGACCCGGGCCGCCTCCATCAGGTCGCCGGGGAGCTGCGAGATGAAGTTGTGCAGCAGGAAGACCGCGAACGGAAGCGCGAAACAGGTGTGTGCGAACCACACCTGGGCGAACTTCTGCTCGTCGACCAGGTCCCATGCCGGCATCAGGGTGACGCCGCCGAGGGTGACGCCGGTGGAGAAGAACTTCAGCAGCGGCACCAGGGCCATCTGCAGCGGGACGATCTGCAACGCGAAGATCGCGATGTAGAGCCAGTCCCGCCCGCGGAAGTTGATCCACGCCAGCGCGTACGCGGCCAGGGCCGCGAAGGCGAGCGGGAAGAGCACCGACGGGATGGTGATCGCCAGCGAGTTGATGAAGTAGCTGGCGAGTTGCCCGGACGACGCCGACCGCCCGAAGAGGACCTGCTGGTAGTTCTCCAGGGTGAACTGCGGGTTGGTGAAGGCCGTCCACCAGCCGGTGGTCTTGATCTCGTCCTCCGGACGGAGGGAGGAGACGAACAGGCCGAAGGTCGGGATGGTCCAGACCACCGCGATGACGATCGAGACGAGCGTGGCCGTACGGCTGTTGAGTCGCCGACGTACCCGCCCGGCGGCGGTGGACGCGGTGCCGTCGGTCTCCTGGACGCCGGCGGCGACGGTGGGCGTTGCGGTCGTCATCTCAGCCCTCCCGCTGTTGACGGAGGTTGCGGATCTGGTAGATCACGACCGGGATGACCAGGATGAAGAGGAAGACCGCGAGCGCGGAGCCCTGCCCGTTCTGGCCGTACCGGAACGCCTGGTTGTACATCTCGCTGGCGATGACGCTGGTGTCGTAGTTGCCGTTGGTCGAGGTCCGGACGATGTCGAAGACCTTGAGCGTGGCGATCGTGAGCGTCACCGCCACCACGATCAGGGCCGGCCGGATGCTCGGCATGGTGATCTGCCAGAACATCTGCCAGGGGCTGACCCCGTCGAGCCGGGCGGCCTCCACGATGTCGCCGGGGATCGCCTTGATCGCGGCGGAGAGCACCACCATGGCGAAGCCGGCCTGGATCCAGACCATGATGACGATCAGCAGCAGCGTGTTCAGGGGTGATTCCAGCAGCCACTGCTTGGGCTCGCCGCCGAGGCTGGTGACGATCTGGTTGAGCAGACCGATCTGGTCGCCCTCGCCGCGGTAGGCGTAGACGAACTTCCAGATGATGCTGGCGCCGACGAAGGAGATCGCCATCGGCAGGAAGATCAGCGACTTGGCCACGGCCTCGAACCGGGCCTTGTCCACCAGGACGGCGTAGATCAGGCCGAACGCGGTCGCCACCAGCGGGACCAGAACCACCCAGACCAGGGTGTTGATCAGGACCCGGAGCATCGAGTCGTCGGAGAACATCCAGCCGTAGTTGCGCAACCCCACCCAGCTGGTGCTACTCCCGTCCATCAGGGAGAGCAGCACGGTGCGAATGGCCGGCACGACCAGGCCGATGGTGAGGAGCAGCAGCGTGGGCAGCAGGAAGAAGAGCGCGAAGATCCCCTCCCGTTGCCGGGGGCGGCGGGGAAGTGGAGCTCCACTCACCGAGGCGGCCACGAGCTGCGCCTCCCGTCGCCGGGCAAACCAGGCCGGGACGACGTCGAGCAGCAGGAGCAGACCGCCCACCACCACCACGAAGGCGACCAGCCCGTACATCAGCATGAGGAGCTTCGGCTGCTCATCGGCGAAGTCGAACTCCATCAACCCTCCCTTCCGGGCCGGGCCACCGGCCGAACCGGACCC
>NZ_JBFAPG010000726.1:0-2111 GCF_040675595.1 Micromonospora sp. NPDC049580 | reverse complement strand
GGTGGACGACACGGGCGCGCTGCTGCTCAGCGAGTTCGCCGGCACGGCCACCCGGGCGGCGGGCAGCGCCGTTGATCAGGAGCGTCGACCCCGGGTGCGCAGCGCGTCCTGGGACCGCTCGTTGACGTCCGCGTCGTCGGGGAAGCTCCGACCGCTGGGCGCCGGATCCGGTGGCGCTCCCGGCCCGGCCGTCGTCGTACGGGTGGGTTCGACCGAACCGAAGCCGTGCCGTCCGGCCGGACCGCTCCGGCCGGCCGGGGCGCCCGCGCGCCGCTCACCGCGCCGTCCCTCGGGCACCGCTGTCTCCTCGCTGCCCTCGTCCATCGGCGAGTCGTCGTCCGCGCCCCAGGGCGCGTCGGCGTCGAAACCGTCGTCGGCGCGCCACGGTTTGACCGCCTCCGGGACCGGCCGGTCACCGCCGCCTCTGCTGCGTCTCTCGTCTGCCGCCATGGCCACCTCGCTCGTCGGTCCGCCGCTACCGGCGGACGGATTGCCCGTCCCCGGGCCGGTCCTGCCCGCTCGGCACGCCATAGCGCGTGGCGGGCGCGTGGGGTCGGCCGGCGCCCCGCCGTCGACGGTCCGGTGGGAAGCCGGCCGGCCCGACGCTCAGCGTCCGGCCATGGCCATCTGCCGCTTTCCCATGCCCATGCCCATCTTGCCCATGCCCATCTTGCCCATGCCCATCTTGGCCATGCCCATCGGCGCGCTGCGCATTCCGCTGGTGCGGCTGAGGATCCCGCGCAGCACCTGACCTGGCTTCTGCTGCTCACTCATGTACGCCGTGACCACGACCAGTGATCCCGTCAGCGCCGGAATCGCCCACTGGAGCAGCTTCATCTGCCGCTGCGAGGAGGCGACGCTGGCCGGCGTCTGGTGGCTGGGTTCCGTGGCGCCGTTCACCGGCGGGCCGCCCGCCTTCTCCAACCGCATGCCGACCAACCGGCTGTAGCCGGTGACCGCGAGCGCGCCGATCGTCAACGCCGTCTTGATGGCGCTGGCCCGGCCGACCCCGCGCTGGGCCACCACCCGTGGGCTCTCCGTGACCAGTTCGCCGACCGCACCGGCCAGGTGCGCGCCGATCGCGGCCGCGTTGACCGGAGTCCACTTCGACCAACCGGCCGAGGCGACCGGAAGTCGCTGGGTCGAGTCGTTGATTTTCGCCGCTGCGCCGTTGACGCCGAAGGCACCCATGAGGGAGCCGCCGAACCAGGCCGCCAGACCCAGATCGTGCATCGAGCGCAGTGCGGTGTGTCGTTCGGACATGTGATCCCCTTCCGCCGTGTCGGGCGAAGCGGCTTACCCGCCGCCCGGGCGGCTAACCCCGTCGCCCGCCGGTCGATCCCCGTCGCGCCGACACGACGGGGACGTACGGGCGTCGCGGTCGGAGACCGCCGCCGGGAGGAGTTGTCCGCGCGGTGGCGGGTAGATCCGTCCGACGCCGACGGAGAGGGGAACGCGATGTCGCAGCCGGATGAGGTCCGCGAGAAGACCCCCAAGACCGACGCGGTGCTCATGCACCCGAACAACGATCCGCACCGGAACACCGCGGAGGTCGCGCCGCGCAAGGACCACGCGCAGATCCAGGTGGAACGCGACGACGAGCTGGTGCCGCTGGACCCGGAGGAGTGAGCGGGGCGGGCCGCCCCGAGCAGCCGGTACGGCTCAGCGGGGCGGCAGGTCCGCGGCGAAACGGGCGATCCGCCCGGCCAGCGGCGCGCCGGCGCGGACCCAGGTGAAGTGGTCCAGCGGCGCCCCGGCGTCCGCCACCGTGTACCGCTCGCGGGTCACCGGTGCCGCGGTGAGCTTCGCGCAGAGGTGGTCCATGGTCTCGTGCGGGGTGTACTGGTCGTCGTCCACGCTGATCGCCAGCACCGGTGTGCGCACCGCGCGTACCGCCGCTTCGGTGTCCGTGCCGTCGAGCCGGGGAAAACGGCCGGTCCGCGCGGTGTGTGCCCAGTCGCGGATCACGCCGCGCGCCTGCCGGCCGCCGAAGCCCCAGCCCGGCCAGACGCCGAGCAGATCATCATGGCCCACCCGTCGGTGCCCTGGCAGGACGAGGCGTTGTCGGTGGCCACGCACAAGCACAACACCTGGATCGACCTGTCCGGCTG
>NZ_JBFAPG010000725.1:0-2121 GCF_040675595.1 Micromonospora sp. NPDC049580 | reverse complement strand
GCCGCGGCCGCGGCCGGGCCAGCAGCGGTCGACGCCTCGCCGACGGAGGTCGTACCGGCCGACGCCGACCCGACGGCGGCGGTGCCGGCCGAGCCGACCGCGACGATCGACCGCCCGGCCACGCCGGCCGCCGACCCGACCGCGACGGTGGCGGCCGCCGACGACAATCCCGACGACGGTACGGCGGACGCCGACGACGAGCCGACGGCCGTCGACGGGCCGCCGGTGGCGCCGGAGCAGCGCAAACCGTCGGCCCCGACGTCGGTCATGCCGCCGGTGAGTCCGGCCGGGCGCGCGGCGGTGCCGGTGTTCGACGGTACGAAGCCGAACAACACCCGCCGGAACGTCCTGATCGGTGCGCTGGTGGCCCTGCTGCTGGTCGGCCTCGTGGTGATCGTGCCGATGCTGACCAAGGGCGACGACACCGAGAGCCCGCAGGCCGACGCGACGACCGGGGCGGCCGCGTCGTCGGCCCCGGCGCAATCCTCCGCTCCGGCAGCGCCTCCACCCACCCCGGGCGCACCGAGTGCGACGCCCTCGGCCACGCCGTCGGCCGACCCGAACGCGCTGCCGGCCGGCTGGAAGCTGTACAAGGGGCCGACCTTGTCCATCCCGCTTCCACCCGGCTGGAGCGGCCGTCAGACCAACTCGGATACGGTCGTTTTCAACCAGTCCGGCGGGCCTGGCAAGATGCTGGTCCAGTGGACCCCCAGCCCGAAGAAGGACGCGGTCGTCGACTGGAAGGGCCAGGAACCGTACCGTCGGGGTCTGGTCAGCAACTACCAGTTGGTGGGCAGCATCAAGGCCTGCGACTGGTATCGGACCTGCGCCGACTGGGAGTGGTTGGAGACCCGGAACAACACCCGCATCCACGTGCGCAACCGGGGCTTCGTGACCGCCAGCAACCGGGGCTACGCCATCCGGTGGGAGATCGCGGAAAAGGACTGGCAGGCCAACCTCGCCAACTTCGACCAGATCGTCAAGGGCTTCAAGCCCGACCGGGTCAACTGACCCGCGTTCCGCACCTGCACGAACCTCTCTCGCATGTTCTTGCGTCGTTCGGGGTATCTGATCTCCAACGACGGAGGGAGGTGCGACATGGGTTACCGATACAGGAACGCCCAGCCCCGGCTGGCACTGTGGATGCTCGTCGCACTCGGCGATGTGGCACTGCTGCTGATCAGCGTTGGGCTTCCGGTACTCGTCGCGCTGTTCGGCGTCGTCGCCATCGCCGTTGGTGCGGTGGGCGTCCGGCGGCTCAGCCGGCGGGACGCGGTCGTCCGCGAGGACGCTCCGGTGATGGTGCCGGCGATGAGCCGTCGGCGGGCCTGACCCGTACGCGGTGGCGTGGCGGCAGCCGGACCGATTGTCGACCGTGAGGTGACCGTCGATCCCGCTGCCGCCAACCGCCCGATCAGGTGTTGTTGGCCAGCGCGATCAGTCGGCTCCGGTCACCGTTCCAGTAGTTGCGGTCCACGTTGCCGCTGATCCCGGAGACGGCGCCGCTGCTGGTGTACTGCCAGAAGCTCCACACCGGCGCACCGGCCGGCAGGGCGCCCGGCGTGCTCGACCAGCGGGCCAGCCAGAGCGGGTGGTTGGCCCACGGGCCGGTCCAGCTGCCCGTGCACTGGTTCCACCAGCTGGTGGTGGTGTAGATGACCGCGTACCGGCCGGTGCGGGACCGGTAGGTGTTCAGGAAGTCCTGCACCCAGTTGCGCATCCCGGTGGTGCTCAACCCGTAGCAGTAACCCCCGCTGTACGGGTTGGCCTCGATGTCGAGCGCGGCCGGGAGGGTGCGGCTGTCGGCCGACCAGGCGCCCCCATTGGACGCCAGGTAGTTGGCCTGGGTCGAGCCGGCGGAGATGTTGGGCCGGGCGAAGTGGTACGCCCCGCGGATCACCCCGGCGTTGTACGCGTTGACGTAGTTCGCGTTGAAGCTCGGGTCCTTGTAGCTGGTGCCCTCGGTTGCCTTGATGAAGGCGAACTCGATGCCCGCGTTGCGGACGCTGGTCCAGTTGATGCTGCCCTGGTAGTTGGACACGTCGACGCCGGCGGTGGCGGCGGGTACGCCGACGCGGCATGCCTGCCGCTGCCAGCCGGCGAGCCGGCCGCTGCCGCGGC
>NZ_JBFAPG010000724.1:0-2121 GCF_040675595.1 Micromonospora sp. NPDC049580 | reverse complement strand
GGGGCGGCCAGGGCCGCCCCGGGCAGCAGCGCGGCCCCACCGGCGGCGAGCAGCGCCGCGAGCGACCGGAACAGTGCGGTACGCATCAGTTCTCCCTCCAGGTGGCGACCCACCAGCGGGTGAGCAGGCCGGCGATCAGGCCGGTGAGCAGGCCGGCCACGGTGAGCAGGGCGAGCAGCACCCAGCCCCGGCCGAGGTCGGGCCCGTCCGGGGCTCCCGCGGCGGCGACCACGTCGATGGTCAGCTCCACCGGCATGCCGGGCGTCGCCGCGGTGCCCGGGCGTGCGGCGAACGAGTTGCTCACCACCAGGCAGACGGTGGTGGGCTCGACGACGGGCGTAGAGGTGTCGGCGGTCGCGTTCTCGTCGTCGGCGGTGTCCTCGTCGTCGGCTGTGGCCGACCAGCGCAGACCGGCGGAGAGCACGTCGGCCCGGCCGCTGCCCGCGTCGGCGCCACGGACGAGTTCCCGGCCATCCGATGCGGTGGCCCGCAGCAGCACCCCGTAGTCCCGGTTCACCGGCCGGTCCAGCGCCATGCTCACCGACGCGCGCAGCTCCTGCCCGGGGCGTACGGGCACCCGGTAGTAGCGGTGCTCGGAGAACGACTCCCGGCCGGCGTACACGCCTGGGGCGAGCAGCGGCGCGGAGTCACAGGCGCTCGCGCCGCCGACCACGGTCGGGGCCCGGGTGTGGGTGTCACCGGCCCGCTCGACGAGCTGTTTGATCCGGCCGGTCAGCTCGTCGGCGCTCTGCGCCGCGGTGTAGGTGCCTCCGGTCGCCCCGGCGATGCAGAGCAGCTGACGGCGTACCTTCTCGTCGGGCGCGAGACCGAGCGTGTCGACGACCAGGCTGGTGCCCTGCGCGGCCAGTTCCCGGGCGACCTGGCACGGGTCCGGTGGTGCGCAGGTGTCCTCCCCGTCGGTGATCAGCACGATCCGCCTGGTGGTGGCGCCGGTGCCCAGGTCCTGCGCGGCGGAGCGCAGCGCGAGCCCGACCGGGGTGAACCCGGTCGGTCGGAGCGTCGCGACCGCCGCCTTGGCCCGGGTCCGGTCGACCGGCCCGACCGGAACGATCTGCTGGGTGTCCTGGCAGCCGACCTTCTTGTCCTTGCCCTTGTAGGTCGCGCCGAGCACCCGGATGCCGAGCTGGGTCTCCTCCGGCAGCGCGTCCACCACGTCGTTGAACGCCTGCTGGGCCACCGAGATCCGGCTGCGCCCGTCGATGTCCGCGGCCCGCATCGAGCCGCTGACGTCGAGCACCAGCTCGACCCGGGGCGGCTCGGTCGCCTGCTCCTCGTCGGCCGCCGCCGGGACCGGCCCGGTCAGCGCGGTGGTCGCCAGCAGTCCGAGGAGGACGGCCGCCGATCGTCTGAAGTTGATCACGGCGGGCAGTGTAGTGAAATCCACTTTGGATGATCATTGGGGTGGTTGGTCGTCCCGGATGGTCGGGGACGCGTGGACCCGGCCGGGTCAGGCGGGCGGGTCGAGCAGTGCGACCAGCCGCGTCGGCGCGATCTCCCGGTACGCGTCCCGGCACAATTCGTCGATCTCGGCCCAGTCGACCGTGCCGTCCAGCCGTACGCCGACCCAACCCCGACCGCCGACGTAGGGCGGGCGGAAGAAGCGGGCCGGGTCGGCGGCGGTCAGCTCCGCCTGGGCGCCCGTCGGCGCGGCGCACCAGAGGTGGGGAAAGTCGTTCTGGTGGTGCCCGTCGGCGTGCAGGGTGACGAACACGCTCTTGTCCCGGACGAACCAGGTCGGTGACCCGTGGCTGGGGCGCTCGGTCACCTCGGGCAGCGCGAGGCAGATCGCCCGGACCCGTTCCAACAGCTCCACGGCACCCCGCCCTCCCGTCACGATCGCGACGCCCACCACGGCGAGCCTAGTGCGTCGGGCCGGGTCGCCGGCAGCCCTCGAAGCGGCCTCCGTCGGCGTCGAGACAGCCGGTTCGGGGGCGCTGGGTCCACGCCAGGTCACCCTCGGTCAACGGTCGGAGGGGAGACGTCGGCCCGGGTGGAATCCGTCGGAAATCTGACCCAAGTTGACCCGTTGTGCCGGTGGTGCGCGGTGGTTAAGCTCTTCATGCGCGCCCCAATCGCCCGCTTCCCCCGTGGCAGGCGATC
>NZ_JBFAPG010000723.1:0-2122 GCF_040675595.1 Micromonospora sp. NPDC049580 | reverse complement strand
TGGGGGCCGCCCTGTAGGTGCGGGCGGTGGTGGTTTCGTCGCCCGGGTGTCCCCCACGGATAGCCGCCTGGGCTGTGGGCGTTAATGGACTGGGGGTGTCGTTGAGGGGCCCTCGCTACCGGTCGGCGGGTACGGGGACCACGGTCGGCTCGCTGGAGGGAGCGGGCCGACGGTCGGCCAGCCAGGCGGGCAGGTAGAGCGGCGCGGCGACGGCCAGCACCACCGCGCCGACCACCATCGCGGCGCTGACGCTGGCGGCGGCGGCGATCGCGGTCAGGACCACCCCGCCGAGGGCGGCGGCCGGCTGCGCCATCATCGAGTTCAGCGAGAGCACGCTGGTCCGGTACGGGCCGTCGACCTGGCGGTGCAACAGACCACTGTGCAGCGGATTCGACGCGCCGTGCACGGCGTAGCAGGCCAGGTAGGCCACCAGCACTCCGACCGGCCCCGCGAACAGCCCCATCCCGACCACCGTGACGCCCTGCAGGATGCGCAGCAGGGCAGCGCCCCAAGGCGCCCCGAACCAGCGCAACAGCAGCGGGGTCAGTGCCGCGCCGGCCGCATTGGCGATCCAGGCCGCCGAACTGGCCGGCCCGAGCAGCGCGGCGGCCCGTTCCGGGTTGCCGATCACCTCGGCGAGCCGCACCGGCAGCAGCGACTCGAAGGTGACCATGCCGAAGCCCCAGAACAACTCCACAGCCACCAGGGCGAGCAGCACCCGGGAACGCCGCAGCAGCCCGAGCGCCTGGCCGATCATCCGGGGCGCCTGGACGACCGATGCGCGCACCGCCGCGACCCCGGTAGCTGGCCGCTCTTCGACCAGCAGGACGAGCAGCGCGGCCAGCGCGGCCGCCTGGGCGACGATCGCGGCCAGCACCGGCACGGTGAGCGCGCTGACCGGCCCGAGCGGGCCCAGCGCGACCAGGCCACCACTGAGCAGCGCGCCGCCGCCGATGGCCACGCCGACGACGGTGCCGGCGTACCCGAGGCCCCGCTCGTACTCGGCCTGCGGGTCGGCGGCCAGGGTGGCGTCGACGTACCAGGATTCCAGCGGGCCGCTGTCCAGTGCCCGGTAGACGCCCTGCAACGCCCAGACCAAAAGGAACAGCGCGAACGAGTCGGCCACCGCGAAGAGCGCCAGCGAGGCGAGGTTGAGCGCTCCGGCGGCGAGCAGGACGGGTCGGCGACCGAGGGCGTCGGCGAAGCCGCCGGTGGGCAGCTCCAGCGCCAGCACCAGCAGCCCCTGCGCGGTGCCGACCAGGCCGATCTGCGGCAGCGACAGGCCGCGCTCCTGCATCAGCAGGATCATCACCGGGATCATCAACCCCGTGGGGAGCCAGCGCAGGCCGTAGAGGGTGAGGTAGCGACGCCGGACCTGGCGTACGGTCAGCGCGCTCACGACGCCACATCCATTCGCGACTGCGGGGCTCGCAAACCCGGCTCACTCCTCGCGCTCATCGAGGGCCGTCCAGCAGCGGGTAGGCGGCCAGGAAGACCTGCACCGGGCGGGCCTGCGGGTCGGCGGGCTCGGCCGTGTCGACCGGCTCGGCCTCCCGGCGGTACCGCTCCAGCACCTGCCACACCTCCGCCTTGAGCGCCTCCAGCCGCTCGGGCGGGATGGTCATGAAGATGTCGCCCATGCCGAAGGCGTCCCGCCAGGCGGGGGACCATTCGTGCTGGGTGGCGAACCAGCGGTCGGCGTGTTCGACGAGAAGACGCACCTGGTCGCCCTGGATCCACTCGATCGCGGCACGGGCGTCGGGGTCGTCGTCGAAGTCGCTCGGCTCCCAGCTCGTGACGTCGTGCGCGGCCTGCCACCAGCGCTGCCGTCCGCTGCCCCGGTCGGGATCCTCGGTGACCAGCCCGACCTCGGCGAGTTGGCGCAGGTGGTAGCTGGTCGCGCCGGTGTTGGTGCCGAGCAGCTCGGCGAGGGTGGTGGCGGTGGCGGGCCCGTTCACCCGCAGGGCTCCGACCAGCCGCATCCGCAGCGGGTGCGCGAGCACCCGGACCTGCCGCTTGTCGATCCGCACCTCCCGCGGGACGGGCCGCGGGGTCGCTTCGTCATTCGCCATGGCTGCACACTATCTCTACACACTTCCTATGCACAATAATTGTGCATAGG
>NZ_JBFAPG010000722.1:0-2123 GCF_040675595.1 Micromonospora sp. NPDC049580 | reverse complement strand
CGGCGCGGCCGCGCTGCCCGTCAGGTCCGTCGTGTCGCGGCCACGGCCGTCGAGGGTTCGGCGAGCGTTCACACCCCGCTTGTGGCGAGGTCATCGCGCCGGATCGCCTCCCACCTAGCCTCACCAGGGCATCTGCACCTGAAAGAGCTGAGGTTTGCACCATGTCCCTACGTCACGTTCTGGCGGGCCTTGCCGTTCTGCCCGCGCTCGCCGTTCCGGTGGCCGCGCACGCGTCAACCGTCGACAGCGCCAGCGCGCCGCACCCCCGGAAGACCCATTTCGACCTCCAAGCCCACCGCGGCGGCATCGGCATGACCACCGAGGAGTCGCTGGAAGGCTTCGGCAAGGCGATGCGTCTCGGTGTCACCACACTGGAGCTGGACACCCAGATCACCAAGGACCAGAAGGTGGTCGTCAACCACGACCGCCAGATCAGCGCTCAGAAGTGCGCCGACACCGCACCGGTCACGGCCGGTGAGACGATGTACCCGTACGTCGGCAAGTACATCAAGGACCGGGCGCGCCCGAGCAGACCGCGCCTCGCGAGCTGTTCGTCCGGCGGGTCTTCGAGGAGATCCACTCCTCCGGCATCGAGAAGCAGGTCACCATCCAGTCGTTCGACTGGGGTGCGCTGAGCCAGATGCACCGGCTCGCGCCGAAGTGGCCGCTGGTGGCCCTCACGAACTACGACTTCCTCCAGGTCGGCCAGCCGGGCGCGTCCCCCTGGCTGGGCGGGATCGACGCTGACGACTACGACGGTGACTTCGTGAAGGCCGCCGCCGCCATTTCAGGCGTCACCGCCCTGTCGCCCAACTACGGATTCCCGCAGAACGGGACCATCAGCGACCCGAACTTCCGCTTCTACCCGGACGCGACCATGGTGGCCGAGGCGCACGCCCGGGGCCTGAAGATCATTCCGTGGACCTGCGACGACCCGGCCACCGTGTCCGCGCTGATGGACATGGGCGTCGACGGGATCATCACCAACTACCCCAACCGGGTCCGGGCGATCATGGCCGAGCGTGGCATGCGGCTGCCGAAGAGCTACCAGCCCCGCCACTGACCGGCACGCCCGATCCGGGGCCGGTCCCGTGAGCCGCCTGGCGCGCTCGCGGGGCCGGTCCCGTGCGGCGGGCCTGCCCCGGCGCGGCCGGCGACGGTCGGGCGGCCCGGTCAGGCCGGATGCTCAATGAGCCTCCTCGGATTCCCCGTCCGCTGCGCGGGGACGCCGGTCGGGCGGTGGGCGCCGCCCAACTCCGTCGTCCACGGCCGGGTCTGCGCGGCCGGCGCCCGCCACCGGGTCAGTGCCCCGGCCGACGGCTCGGCGTGCTGCCCGCCGCCGGCCCCGGCGGGCCCCGCGTCGGGGTCGGTCGCCTCGCCGCCGGCCGGCGCGATGCCCAACTCCCGCATCCGCTCGACGTACGTGCGATAACGCCGCTGCGCCTCGCCGTGCCGCCCGGCCGCGCGCAGCACCTGCACCAACTCCAGGTGGGCGTCCTCGTCGTAGGGGTCCCGGTGCACCAGCCGCATCAGGTAGACCAGCTTCTGGTCCGTGTCCGAGGCGTGCTGGGCCAGAGCCCGCAGCACGCTGGTGTGCGCGACCTGCGCCTCCTCCCGCAGCGGCTGCGCCCAGTCCTCGTACGGGTCGTCGGCGAGGAAGTCCCCGCCGTACAGCTCGTCGGCGCGGACCAGCGCACGGGCCGTGTCCGGGTGTCCGCCCCGCAGGGCGACCTGCGCCTCCTCGGCGGCGGTCAGGAACGTCTCGACGTCCACGTCGATCACGTCCAGGTCGATCGCCACCGAACCCCGGTCGGCCAGCACCGCGCCCCGGCCGCTGGTGCGGCGTCCGGTGCCGAGCACCCGGCGCAACGTGGACAGCAGCACCGACAGCCGGTTCGCGGTCCGCGACGGCGACTCGTCCGGCCAGAGCAGCTCCATCAGCCTGGCCCGGGGCACGGCGCGTCCCCGGTGCGCGACGAGGATCTTCAGCAGGTCCCGTGCCTTCTTGGACTGCCACTCGCCGTACGGGACGACGGCGCCGGCCCGGAACACCCGGAAGTCGCCAAGCGTGTGGATGACCACCGCCGGTACGCGCAGCGTGATCGCGGTGAGCCCGTCGGCGA
>NZ_JBFAPG010000721.1:0-2126 GCF_040675595.1 Micromonospora sp. NPDC049580 | reverse complement strand
GCGGGGCGCGACCGCCACCGGCAACACCGCCTGCGCCATTCAAACAACAACAATCCGTCCGGGCGGCTCCCCGGCCCCCCGAACGGGGGTTGCCGCCCGTCAACCTCCCAGGGTTTGATGCGCTTGATCATCCGTTCAGCGGAGCGGATGGCACACGGGGAGGAACATTCCACTGTGATCAGATCAAGGCCGCGCCGTGCCGTCGTCGGCACACTCGCGCTGGCGATGGGCGTCAGCGGGCTCAGTCTCATCTCCACCGCGAGCGCCGCCGTCGCGGCACCGCACTACGACGGCCCGCCGGCCGTGCAGGTCGGCTGGACCGACTCGGCGACGCCGAAGAAGGCATACCCCATCGACAGCGAGACCAACATTCCGCTCGGCACCTGGCAGGACGACGCGGGCAAGAGCCACACCTCCCGGGTGTACACCACGTACGACCTCTCCGCCTACGAGGGCAAGAAGATCTACGGCGCGAATGTGTTCCTCGACGAGCGCAGCGCCGCCGACTGCAGCAAACGGGCCGTCGAAATCTGGCGGACGAAGCCGGTCACCGCGACGCCGACCTGGAACCGGGCACCCGAACCGCTCACCAAGCTCGGCGAGGTCCTCACCCCGGCACAGTTCTGCCCTGGGGCCTCCATCACCTTCGACGTCGGCGCGGCGGTGCAGGATGCGGTGGCGCACCGGCAGCGTCACATCACCTTCGAGATCCGGGTGCCGGAGCAGTTCGAGAGTGACGCCTCCTACGGCCGAGGGCTGCACCCGTACCGCGGCGTCAAGTTGACCACCCAGTTCAACTCCGTGCCACAGATCGACAGCGCCCACCTCTACAACGGTGGTCTTGCCTGCACGCAACTGAAGCCGTATCCGCGCATCAGCGGGTTCGCCACGGTGCTACAGGCCGTCGGTTCCGACGCCGACGGGGACGACGAGCGCGCCGTCAAGACCGAGGTCGCCATCTGGCCCAAGGCCACGCCGGACGCTCGCCAGACGTTCATCGGCGAGCACGGCATCTCCGGTCGGGCCAACACGGTCAACCTGCCCGAGGGCACCCTCACCGACGGCGAGTCGTACGCTTGGCAGGCCCGGGTGACCGACGGCGCCGACACCTCGGCGTGGTCGAAGAAGTGCTTCTTCACCTACGACCGCACCGCGCCCGGCGTGCCGACCGTCACCTCGTCCAACTACCCAGCGGACGGCACCGGAGAGCATGCGCCGGCCGGCGTGCCGGCCGTCTTCACCTTCTCCGGCAACGGCAACAAGGACGTGGCCGGCTTCCGGTACTCCTGGCGCGGCCTGGGTGTCAACACCTGCTCGGCCAGCGGTGAATACGGTCAACTGGTCTGCTTCGATCCGTTCAGCAGCTCGGGGGCGGTCAAGGCGAACACCGCCGGTGGGTCCGCGACCGTGACGGTCAACCCGATCGGCTTCGGGCCACAGACATTGACCGTCCGTTCCATCGACCTCGCCGGCAACGTCTCGCAGACCGTCGAGTACCGCACCTTCGTGCCGTGGACCGCACCTGAGATCCAGGTGGAGAGTGGTCAGCCCGAGTGGGGGCAGGAGGTGGTGCTGAAGTTCGTACCGGCACCCGGTGTCACCGGCGTCCGTGAGTACGAGATCACCCTGGACGGCGGGGACCCGGAGAAGCGGCCGGCCCAAGAGGACGGCACGGGCTACTTCAGCTTCGTCGCCAACAGGGTGGACGGGCACAACATCACGGTCCGCAGCCTCAGCGACAACGGGTTCGTCTCACCGGAGAGCAACTGGTCCACGTACTTCGACCCCGGCCCCGGGGTGAAGTCCGACGTCTACTACTCGCCGGACGGTTCGCCGGTCGGCGGGGTGGGGGTCGAGGGCACCTTCACCTTCTCCCCGCCGCCGGGCTGGACGGACACCGCGGCCTACCGGTACAGCTTCAACAATGCCGAGGCGATCGAGGTGGCGGCCGACGCGAACGGCCGGGCCACGATCACCTGGACGCCGACCGCCAGCGGGTTCATGGACCTGACCGTCTACGCCGTCCGCGCCGACGGCACGCTCAGTGACTACCCGAACTGGTACTACTTCGACGTGGCGGCCTCCGCCTCCTGACGTACCCCGCGGGGGTGGCCACCGGTGTGGCC
>NZ_JBFAPG010000720.1:0-2130 GCF_040675595.1 Micromonospora sp. NPDC049580 | reverse complement strand
TGTGGCAGAGGCCCCGGAGGTCAGGTCAGCGCGACGCGCCGCTGAGCCGCCGGCCGATCGAGGCGATCAGCCGGTCGAGCTCAGAGCCGAACGGGTTGTCGTGCACCAGGTACGTCCAGGTGGCGGTCGGCCGGATCAGGGTGCCGTCCTCGGGCTCCCAATCCTCATCGAATTCGGTCTCGGTGAACGTGGCGATGGTGCGGGCCTCGATCTCCGGGACGAGGTTGTTGAACGCCGGCACCGCCGCGCGGTGGAACTCGTCCAGCGGGTCGAGCCGGCCCAGCGCGCGCAGGTGCACGCCCTCGCGGACCTCCGACAGCTCGGCCAGGTGCTCGGCCCAGAGCCGGTCCAGGTGGAAGAGCGCGATCGAACGGGCCACCCGGGCGAGCAGGTCCTCGTCCATCTCGCCGGCCTTCTCGGGCACCTTGTCCAGCAGCATCAGCGCGGCCACGTCGCTGGTCAGCAGCCGCTCCCGGCGGGCGGCGAGGGCAATGCGCTGCTGCTCGATCACCACGCTGTAGCGCCAGGTGTTGCGGTGGATCTCGTGGTTGACGCCCTCGGCGACCCGCTGGGCGTGCTCGACCGCGTAGTCGACCTGCTCGTCGGTGACCAGGCCGTCGGCGTTCATCCGCGGCGACGGCGGCACCGCGTCGGCGGCGTGCCGGACGACCAGGTCGTCCTCCAGGCTGACGAAGAAGACCGAGCCACCCGGGTCGCCCTGCCGGCCGGCACGGCCCCGCAGCTGGTCGTCGACGCGACGGCTGTCGTGCCGGCCGCTGCCGATCACGTAGAGGCCACCCAGCTCGGCCACCCGCTCCTGGTCGGCCTGGTCGCTGCCGCCGAGCCGGATGTCGACGCCCCGGCCGGCCATCTGGGTGGAGACGGTCACCGCGCCGTACGCGCCGGCCTCGGCGATGATCGCCGCTTCCTCGTCGTCGTTCTTGGCGTTCAGCACCACGCAGGACACGCCGGCCGCGTTGAGCCCGGCGGCGAGCCCCTCGGACTCCTTGACGTCGAGGGTGCCGACCAGCACCGGACGCCCCTTGGCGTGCCAGCGCTGGATCTCGTCGATCAGCGCCTCGTCCTTCTCGGCGCGGGTCGCGTAGATCCGGTCGGGCTCGTCCTCGCGGACACACGGGGTGTTCGGCGGGATAACCGCGACCTCCAGGCCGAAGAACTCCCGCAACTGGTCGCCGACCAGCACCGCGGTGGCGGTCATGCCGCACACCTTCGGGTAGAGCGCGATGAACGCCTGCACGGCGATGGTGCCCAGCACCTCGCCCTCGGCGGTGGCGTCCAGGCCCTCCTTGGCCTCGACCGCCGCCTGGAGCCCGTCGGGCCAGCGGCGGCGCTGGGCCACCCGGCCGCGCATCTCGTCGATCAGCTCGACCGAGCCGTCCCGGACGATGTAGTCCACGTCACGGTGCAGCAGGGCCTGGGCGTGCAGCGCCACGTGGACCGCGGAGAGCTGCTCGACGTGCTCCTCGTCGTACAGGTCGATGCCGAGCTTGGCCTCGACGGCGGCCAGGCCGGCGGAGGTGAAGGCGACGCTGCGCCCGTCCTCGGCGACCGTGTAGTGCCGGCCCTTGCGCAGGCCGCGCACCAGCGCGGCGGCGGCGTGCACCGGGTCCTGCTCGCCCGGCACCGCGCCGGCCAGGACCATCGGCACCCGGGCCTCGTCGATCATGATCGAGTCGGCCTCGTCGATGATCGCGGTGGCCAGCGCGGGCTGCACCCGGTCGGCCACGTCGGTGACCAACTGGTCGCGCAGGTAGTCGAAGCCCGCCTCGCTGACCGAGACATAGGTGACGTCGCAGCTGTAGGCGTCGCGCCGCTCCTGCGGCGTGGACGCCTCGTTGACCCAACCGACGGTCAGGCCGAGCAGCGTGTAGATGGGTTCCATCCACTGGGCGTCGCGGCGGGCCAGGTAGTCGTTGACGGTGAGCACGTGCACCGGCCCGTTGCCGAGTCGGACGTGCCCGTACGCGGCGATGGCGGCGGTCAGCGTCTTGCCCTCACCGGTGGCCATCTCGGCGACCTTGCCGGAGAGCAGCGCCATCGCGCCGAGCAGCTGTACGTCGTACGGTCGCTGGTCGAGGCCCCGGCGGGCGGCCTCGCGGCCGACGGCGC
>NZ_JBFAPG010000719.1:0-2156 GCF_040675595.1 Micromonospora sp. NPDC049580 | reverse complement strand
GAGTTTTCCAGGTCGTCCGCCCGTCGGGTGGACGACGACAGCACCACCGCACCCCGGTGCGGGCGTCCCTGAGCAGAGGTCGGAATGACGGCGACAATCAAGATCGGACCGTACGCGGTCGGTGCCGGGGAGCGGCCCTTCGTGGTCGCCGAGATGTCCGGTAACCACAACGGCGACCTGGACCGGGCGCTGGCCATCGTCGACGCGGTGGCCGAGAGCGGGGCGCACGCGCTCAAGCTCCAGACGTACCGGCCGGACACGATCACGATCGACGTCGACAGCCCGGCGTTCCGCATCTCCAGCGGCCACGAGCTGTGGGGCGGGGAGAACCTGTACCGCCTCTACGAGCGGGCGCACACTCCGTACGAGTGGCACGCCCCGATCTTCGCCCGGGCCCGCGAGCGGGGGCTGACGGTCTTCTCGTCACCGTTCGACGCGACCGCCGTGGAGCTGCTGGAGTCGCTGGACGCACCGGCGTACAAGATCGCTTCGTCGGAGCTGGTGGACCTGCCGCTGATCCGGCTGGTGGCCAGCACCGGCAAGCCGATGGTGATCTCGACCGGGATGGCGACGGTGGCCGAGATCGACGCCGCCGTGCGGACCGCCCGCGACGGTGGCGCGGCGGGCATCGTCCTGCTGGCCTGCACCGCGTCCTACCCGGCGCCGCCCGCCGACAGCAACCTGCGCCGCCTGCCGGTGCTGGCCGGCGCGTTCGACGTCCCGGTCGGGCTCTCCGACCACACGCCCGGGATCGGCGTGGCGGTCGCCTCGGTGGCGCTGGGCGCCTGCTTCATCGAGAAGCACGTGACCCTGGACCGGGCCGACGGCGGCGTCGACTCGGACTTCTCGCTGAACCCGGCGGAGCTGACGGCGCTGGTCGCCGAGTCGGGCCGCGCGTACGCGGCGCTGGGCGGCACCGCGATCGGCCCGACCCCTGCGGAGCGGGAGGGGCTGCGGTTCCGCCGTTCGCTGTTCGTGGTCGAGGACGTCCGGGCCGGCGCCCCGGTGACGGCACGGAACGTCCGGTCGATCCGGCCGGCCGGTGGGCTGGCTCCGGTGGAGATCGACCGGGTGCTGGGCCGCACCTTCGCCACCGACGTTCCGCGCGGTACCCCGCTCAGCTGGGACCTGATCTGACCGACCCGGCCCGGCTCAGCTCAACCGTGTGGCTGGGCTGAGCTGGCTCCGGTCGAGCCGGGCTGGCAGGACTGAGCTGGCTTGCAGGACTGATGCCGGCGAAGCTGGGCTGACAGCGGCGGGGTTGGGCTGACAGCCGCGGGCCTGGGCTGATGCCGGCGGGGTTGGGCCAGGCCGGCCGGCGCCGGGCTGCGCCACACATGGCGAGCGGCCACGATCCGCCGGGCACGACCCTGTTTGCGTCCTGTCGAGCTGCCCCAAAGGTGGGGCATGGCGTGTGCTCCCGGTACTGCCCCATATTCGGGGCAGCTCGACAGGCACCACCGACACCTGCGGCAGCACCGCCGCACACCGACAGCCGCGCGGCAGCACCGGCAAAACACCAAACGGCCGCGACGCCACCGACGCACGCCGACACCTGCGACGCCACCGGCAAAACACCAACAGCCGCGACGCCACCGACACAGGCCGACAGCTGCGGCGTTCCGAGCGTCAGTCGCGGTCGGTTGGTCCGGCGTAGTGGCGGGGGGCGAAGCCGACGGTGACCACCAGGTCGGCGACGCGCAGGGTGCGCCAGAGGATGGTGCCGTCCACCGGAGTGCCCAGGCCGTGCCGGCGCCACCAGGTCGCGATCGGCACGTCGGCCAACTTGCAGCAGCACTCGGCCCGGGTCCACCGGGCCCAGAAGTCACCCGCGCCGAAGCGCCGGGCCAGTGCCGGGGGCACCGGGGCGTCGGCGCGCTCCGCGTCGATGGCCGCGCGCCAGCCCGGCACGAGCGGGCCGTACCAGCCGACGCAGCGTCCGTCGTCGAGATGACTGCGGGTCGTCGCGTCGGCCAGCTCGGCGGGCGTACCGATCCGTAGATGCCGTTCGGCGCTGGCGAGCAGTCCCGGCACCGGGCGTGCCGTCCCGGACGACGGCGGCGGCGCGGCCGGGCCAGCGTCGACCGGGCCAGCGTCGACCGGGCCAGCGTCGACCGGGCCAGCGTCGACCGGGCCAGCGTCGACCGGGCCAGCGT
>NZ_JBFAPG010000718.1:0-2158 GCF_040675595.1 Micromonospora sp. NPDC049580 | reverse complement strand
CGGCAGTGCCGGAGACCGGACCGCCGGTGGTGGCAGCGGCCATCAGCACCGCCCGTCGTTCACCGTCGAGGTGGTCCAGCTCCGCGCCGACGGCCCGGCGGACCGCGTCGGGCAGCGGGAGCGTCACCCGGTCGGCGCCGTCCACGATTGACCGCACGTACGCCGCCGCGTGGCCGGGACGGCCCGCCACCAGTGGCAGCAGCCGGTCGGCCAGGGTCACCGGTTGCCCCGCCCGGGTGAGCAGGTGGCGCAGCAGCCGCCCGGACTGCACCGTGGCCAGGGGACGGATCGGCACGCGGCGGGCGGGGCCGGGTCGGGTGTCGGCCCACTGCGGCTGATGCACGGTGAGCACCGCCAGCGGTAGCCCGCGTGCCGCCGCCGCGGTGAACAGCGCGTGCAGGAAGTGGCTCACGACGGGCGCGGCACGGTCCACGTCGTCCACGGCGACGACCAGCGGTCGGTGGGCGGCCAGGCGCAGCAGCACGTCCCGGCAGACCGCCGCGGCGGCCAGCGCCTCGGCCGAACCGTCCGGGGTGGTCAGCAGCGATTGCAGCGCCACCACCGCCGCCGCGACCCGGTCCGGCGGGTACAGCGGTGTCAGAGCGTCGGTCAGGCGGTCGCGGACCGCCGCCGGGCCGTCGCCGTGGCGGATGCCGGCGACGCCGCGGACCAGCTCGGCGACCGGCGCGAGCACCTGGTCGGGGTACGGCGGGCAGCCCACCACGCACCAGCGCACCGGCATCCCGTCCACCGTGCGCAGCGCGCGGGCCAGCTCGTGCAGCAGTCGGCTGCGGCCGCTGCCGCTCGGGCCGACCAGGGACACCCAGCGCGGTTCGTGCTCGTGCAGCGCCCGGGTCACCTGGTCGGTGATGCTGGCTAGTTCGCGACGTCGCCCGATCAGCGGGCCGTCGTGTCGGTCGGCGCCCGGTCGCGCCAGGCCGGCGGCATGCCACACCGGCATCGGCGGCACCCGGCCGGCGACCGGCACCGGCGCCAGTTGACGCTGCACGATGAGACCGGCGGTGGCCCGCGCCGTGGCGGCGCACAGCGCGACGGCGCCGGGTGCGGCGTACTCCTGCAGGCGGGCCGCGGTGGTGATCACCGCGCCGCTGGCCACGCCGTGGCCGCCGCTGACCGCGTCGCCCAGGTCGACCACCGCCTCGCCGGTGGCGACCCCGACGCGCACCCGCAGGGTGATGTCGCCGAGGATCGGCCGGCGATCCAGCGCGGCCTGGATCTCCAGCCCCGCCCGCACCGCCCGGTACGCGTCGAAGCCGTCGGAGTGTCGCGCCCCGAACAGCGCCATCACCGCGTCGCCGACGTACTTCTCGACCACGCCGTGCCAGCGGCGCAGCACGGAGGCGACCGTGTCGAAGTACGCCCGTTGCAGCGCCCGGACGTCCTCCGGGTCGAGCCGGTCGACCAGTGCGGTGGAGCCGACGATGTCGGCGAACAGCACGGTGACCGTCCGTCTCTCCTCGGCCACCGGCCAGTGTGGGCGGTCGGTCCGCTGCGTGTCGGCGACGATAGTGATCATGGGTGCGCACCGGTCCTTCCCCCGCTGATGGCTGACGACCCTCGGAGATTGGCATTCCTGGGCTGACGGGGGATCGGCAGAACGACGTATGTCGGCCACCCGCAACCTTTAGTCGCAATGTCGACGCGAGGAGTACCACAAGCGGCAGATGGCCGTAGAACGGTACGGGGGCGTGTGATTAGGCTGCGTCCCATGGCCAGCGATGTGGACACCGCACCGCTCGTGGGCCGGGCCGAGCTGGTGCAGACGGTTCGGTCGGCGCTGCTTGGTGACGTGGCACAGGGGCAGACGGCCGCCGTCTTCCTCACCGGTGAGAGCGGTGTGGGCAAGACCCGCCTCCTCGGTGAGATCGGTGCCCGATTGCGCGACCAGGGCGCATTGGTGCTGACCGGCAGTTGCCTGGACATCGGCGACGCCTCGCCGCTGCACCCGTTGCTGCAGGCGCTGCGGCGTTTCGACGGGGACCTGTCCGCGGCGCAGGCGCGCACCTCCTCGGCGGTGCGCGGGCTGTTGCAGATGTTCGCCGACGAGACGGGCGGCCCGGACGGCGCGGGCGCCCTGCTTCCGGGATGATGGCGGACTGCCCCCGCGACCAATCGATCATGGTGACTGAAAGTGTCG
>NZ_JBFAPG010000717.1:0-2161 GCF_040675595.1 Micromonospora sp. NPDC049580 | reverse complement strand
GGCTCGGGCAACCGGTCCACCCGGGCCAGCAGCAGGTCGCGCAGCGTCTCGGGCAGCGCCGCGCAGCCGAGCGGGGAGCCGGCGACGGCCAGCTCCTCGATGAAGAAGGGGTTGCCCTGCGTACGGTCGTGGATGTCGTCGACGGCACGGGGCGACGGCTCGCCGCCGAGCAGGTCGGCGAGAATCGCGCCGGTGCCGTCGCGGTCCAGCCGACCCAGCTCGACCCGCTCGACACCCCGCGCCCGGTCCAGCTCGGCGAGGAACGGGCGCAGCGGGTGCCCACGCTGCAACTCGTCCGTGCGGTAGGTGCAGACCAGCAGCAGCCGGCCCGGCCGCGCGGCCCGGACCAGGAAGCCGATCAGGTCCCGGGTGGAACGGTCCGCCCAGTGCAGGTCCTCGATGATCAGCAGCAATGGCCGGGCGTCGGCGAGCCGCTGGAACAGCTCGGCGACCAGGTCGAACAGGTATCCACGGGGGGCGTCGGTCAGTGGTCGCGCGCTCGGCGCGGTCGACCCCGCCGGCACCCGGCCCAACTCCGGCAGCAGGCGGGCGAACTCCGCCTCGTAGCCGGCGAAGACCTCCGCGCCGTCGGCGCGCAACACCGCGCGCAGCGCCGCGGCGAACGGGGCGAACGGCAGACCCGCCTCACCCAACTCCAGGCACTGACCGACCAGCACCCGGGCGCCCGCGGCGGTGGCCCCGGCCGCGAACTCCTCCAGCAGCCGGGTCTTGCCCACGCCCGCCTCGCCACCGACCAGCACGGTGGCCGGATCGCCCTTCCCGGCCCGGCCCAGCGCGTCCCGCAGCGTCGCGATCTCACGCTGGCGGCCGACGAGGACGGAACTGGCGGCACGTACGGTCACGGGACCGAGCATGCCATGACCGGACGGAACACCGGCCCCGCCGATCGGCCGGCGCCGCGGCGACAGGGCGGCTGCCCCGGACCCGGACCCCGGCCCGCCGGCTGACGGCCCGGACCCGGGCGCCGGTCCGCCGTGCCGGTCGGCCGGTGGGACGGGCCCGGGCCCGCTGGGCGCGGTGGGTGCGGCGGTCGTGGTCACCGGCGGTCGTCACCCGCGCGGCGGGCCGGCTGGCGGCGGCCCAGCCAGGTACGACCCGAGCGGCGCGGCACCGACCGCGCCAGTCGTTGCGCCGCAGCCTCGGCCCGCAGCTCAGCGGCGTGGGTACGGTGCACAGAGAGCAGGAAATCTACGTCGTTGCCGAACATGTCGGGCTCCTTCGTCGCGTCGTCGTCCTCTGCTGACGACTCTTCGCGCGAAGGCCCCGGCCCGGCATGGGCACACCGCCTCATCTTGCCCGGCCGTACCCTCCTTACCCGCCCGGTCGCAGCGCCTGAGGCGACGTAAGGTACTCAGCCGGCCGGCACCCGGACGCGGATCAACGCGGCCGGCGGGGACCACTAGACTCAGCGGCATGGCAAAGCCCCAGGAGAAGGTCTCGTTCGGCCAGCGGCTGAAGCAGATCGGGATGGTGTTCCAGTTCACCGCCAAGCAGGACCGGTGGTTCGCGCCGCTGGTCGCCGCAGCGGTGCTCATCCCGCTCGCGCTCACCGTGGTCGCGGTGATCCTCTGGAGCTGGATCTGGCTGCCGCTGGGCATCCTGTTCGCCCTGCTCGCGGTGTTGATCGTGCTGAACCTGCGGTCCAACAAGGCGATGATGAACGCCGCCGAGGGGCAGCCCGGCGCGGCGGCGCAGATCATGGACAACATGCGCGGCGACTGGCGGGTCACCCCTGCCGTCAGCTCGACCACCCAGATGGACATGGTCCACCTGGTGATCGGCCGGCCGGGCGTGATCCTGCTGGCCGAGGGCAACCCACAACGGGTGCGCGGCCTGCTCGGGCAGGAGAAGCGACGGCTCGCCAAGGTCATCGGCTCCGCCCCGCTGCACGACTACGTGATCGGTCAGCAGGAGGGCGAGCTGCCGATCCGCAAGCTGCGCACGACGCTGCTGCGGCTGCCCCGCGCGCTCAGCGGCAAGGACGTCAACGCGCTGGACAAGCGACTCAAGGCGCTCACCGCCCGTCCGCAGATGCCCAAGGGCGCGATCCCGAAGAACATGCGGCCGCCGGGCGGTGCCCGCCAACCGCGACGCTGACCCGTACACCACGAAAAAGTGCCGGACCCGGATGGGTCCGGGA
>NZ_JBFAPG010000716.1:0-2165 GCF_040675595.1 Micromonospora sp. NPDC049580 | reverse complement strand
CGCGCCCTCCATCTGAAGCTCGATCAGGCGGTTCAGCTCCAGGGCGTACTCCATCGGGAGTTCCTTGGCGATCGGTTCGATGAAGCCACGAACGATCATGGCCATCGCCTCGTCCTCGCTCAGGCCCCGGCTCATCAGGTAGAAGAGCTGGTCGTCGCTGATCTTGGAGACGGTCGCCTCGTGCCCCATCGACACGTCGTCCTCGCGGATGTCGACGTACGGGTAGGTGTCCGAGCGCGAGATGGTGTCGACCAGCAGCGCGTCGCACTTGACCGTGCTCCGGCTGTGGTGCGAGCCCTCCAGCACCTGCACCAGACCGCGGTACGAGGTGCGGCCGCCGCCACGGGCGATCGACTTCGACACGATCGTCGAGGAGGTGTGCGGCGCGGCGTGCACCATCTTGGCGCCCGCGTCCTGGTGCTGGCCCTCGCCGGCCATCGCCACCGAGAGCACCTCGCCCTTGGCGTGCTCGCCGGTCATGTAGACCGCCGGGTACTTCATGGTCACCTTGGAGCCGATGTTGCCGTCGACCCACTCCATGGTCGCACCCTCGTGGCAGACGGCGCGCTTGGTGACCAGGTTGTAGACGTTGTTCGACCAGTTCTGGATGGTCGTGTACCGGCAGCGCGCGTTCTTCTTGACGATGATCTCCACGACCGCGCTGTGCAGCGAGTCCGAGGAGTAGAGCGGCGCGGTGCAGCCCTCGACGTAGTGCACGTACGCACCCTCGTCGACGATGATCAGCGTCCGCTCGAACTGGCCCATGTTCTCCGTGTTGATCCGGAAGTAGGCCTGCAGCGGGATGTCCACGCGCACGCCCTTCGGCACGTAGATGAACGAGCCGCCGGACCACACGGAGGTGTTCAGAGCGGCGAACTTGTTGTCGCCGACCGGGATGACCGTGCCGAAGTACTCCTTGAAGACGTCCTCGTGCTCGCGCAGCGCGGTGTCGGTGTCCAGGAAGAGGACGCCCTGCTCCTCAAGGTCCTCACGGATCTTGTGGTAGACGACCTCGGACTCGTACTGCGCCGCGACACCGGCGACCAGCCGCTGCTTCTCCGCCTCCGGGATGCCCAGCCGGTCGTAGGTGTTCTTGATGTCCTCGGGCAGGTCCTCCCAGCTGGTGGCCTGCTTCTCGGTCGACCGCACGAAGTACTTGATGTTGTCGAAGTCGATGCCGGTGAGGTCCGCGCCCCAGGCCGGCATCGGCTTGCGGCCGAACAGCCGCAGACCCTTGAGGCGCAGGTCGAGCATCCAGGCCGGCTCGTTCTTCTTGGCCGAGATGTCCCGCACCACCGCCTCGTTGATGCCGCGCTGGGCGACCGCCCCGGCGGCGTCCGGGTCGGACCAGCCGTACTCGTAGCGACCCAGGGCGGCGAGCTGCTCTTCCTGGGTCAGGGGCTGGACGATCTGCTCGGTCATCTATCTGTCCTCACAGTGGTGACGGGATTACCGGATTGGGCGCGGCCCGGCTGGGTCGGGATGTGCGTGGTGCACACCCCGTCGCCGTGCGCGATGGTGGCCAGGCGTTGTACGTGGGTGCCGACCAGACGGGAGATCACCGCGGTCTCGGCCTCGCACAGCTGGGGAAACTCGGCGGCCACGTGCGCCACCGGGCAGTGGTGCTGGCAGAGCTGGCCGCCGGAGGCGATCGTGGTCGCGTTGGCAGCGTAACCCTCGGCGGTGAGCGCTCCGGCGAGCGCCTCGGCACGCGCGAGGGGGTCGTCGCCGGCGTCCTCCATGGCGGCGCGGCAGCGCGACTCCAGCGCGGACACCTGCTCGGTGGCGAACGCCTCGACCGCGTCCGGGCCTCCGCTGCGGGCGATCCAGCGCAGCGCGGCGGTGGCCATGTTGTCGTAGTGGTGTGTGCCACAGCGGACCCGGGCCGCCTCGGTGAGCACGAAGACCTTGGCCGGACGCCCCCGACCGCGGCTGCCCTGCACCGTCTGCTCGCGGGCGACAACGTCACCGTCGGCGAGCATCGCGTCCAGGTGCCGGCGGATCGCCGCCGGGCTCAGGCCGAGCGCCAGACCGAGCTGCGCGGCGGTCGTCGCGCCCCGCTCCAGCAGCAGCTGGGTGACGCGGTCCCGGGTGGAGATCTCCGTCGCGGCGCCGCCCAGCGCGGACGACGAGGCCCCGACGAGGGCGGACGCGGACGCGGCGGC
>NZ_JBFAPG010000715.1:0-2186 GCF_040675595.1 Micromonospora sp. NPDC049580 | reverse complement strand
CACCCACCCCAGCCAGGAAGTCCGCCCCGGCGTGGGTGGCACCGGTGACGACCACGTCGGCGGCGTCCGCCGGGAGGTCGACGGCGAGCCGGACGGCGAGGTCACCGAGCCGGACGCCGGTCACGGTACGTGGACGTGGATTGCCGGGCACGGCGTCAGACCCTACCCGGTCGCCCGGTTCCGGCCGCACAGCCGCCCCGGTGGTTCGTCGGCACTCACCGATGATGTCGCGCCTCCGCTGGTCAGCGCGGATAGACCACGAACTTGGGTGCGGAACCACTCGGGGACGGCGGCACGCGGTAGTGACGCAGCGTGAACTGCATCATGTCGCGGAACGCCGGGTTGGCGATCGCCGCGCCCCCACCACCGGGCGCGTACACGAAGACCGCGATCACGTACCGGGGCTTCTCGGCGGGGGCCATGCCGATGAAGGAGGACACCTCGCCCGGCTGCTTCTTGCCGTCCACCAGACGCCAACCGGTGCCGGTCTTGCCGGCGACCCGGTAGCCGGGGACCGCCGCCAGGGTGCCGGTGGCGCCCTCGACCGTGGTGACCGCCTCCAGCATGGTGCGCAGCGCCGCCGCGTTCTGCGGGCTGAGCACCGAGCGGGTGACCGGCGCCGGCGCGGGGGTGCGCTTGCCGTCCGGGCCGATCGTCTCCTTCACGAGGTGCGGCTGCACGTACGTGCCGTCGTTGGCGATGGCGGCGTACGCGGCGGCCATCTGCAACGGCGTGGCGTCGACGCTGTGCCCGATCGGCACCGACCCGGCCGACGACCCGCTCCACTCGTCGACCGGCAGCAGCCGGCCGCTGGCCTCGCCGGGCAGGCCCTCGCCGGTGGGCTTGCCCAGCCCGAACCGCTTCTGGTAGTCGATCAGCCGCTCCGGGCCGAGCCGGTCGGCGACGGTGATCGCGCCGACGTTCGACGAGAAGGCCAGCATCCCGGGCACGCTCATCTTCCGGCCGTTGGCCGGGTGGGTGTCGGAGAACCAGGTGTCCCCCTTCTTGATGCTGTTCGCGATGGGCAGCGTCGTGTCCGGGGTGATCACCCCCTCCTGCAGCGCCGCGCCGTAGGTGATCGCCTTGTGCACCGAGCCGGGGTCGACCACGAAGCTGGTCGCGGCGTCCTCGCGGGCGACCGGATCGCTCGGCACCGGCTTGGCGGCGTTGTAGGTGGGGTCGCTGGCCTGGGCCCGCACCTCGCCGGTGGCGACGTCGATGATCACGGCGGCGGCGGTCGCGCCCCGCTGCCCCGCCATCCCCGCGCTGAGGATCTGCTGGGTGCGGAACTGCAGGTCCCGGTCGATGGTGAGGGTCAGCGAACTGCCCGGCTTGGCCGGGGTCGTCTTGCTGTAGCCGCCGGGGATCGGCGCGGCGAGGTCACCGAGGCCGGCCTCGTACACCCGCTTGCCGTCCTGCCCGGCGAGCAGGTCGTCGTAGCGGGCCTCCAGACCCTCCAGCCCGACCATGTCCTGGCTGGTGAAGCCGATCAGGTTGGCCGCCAGGTCGTCGCCGGGCACCTCCCGGCGCTCGTCGCGGTGCACCCCGATGCCGGGCAGCTCCAACGCCAGCACCTGCTTGGCCGCCGGGATCTCCACCCCCCGGGCCAGGTACTCGAACCGCGACGGGTTGCCGTTCTCCAGCTTGCGGGGCTTCATCAGGTCGGTGAGCTTGGACACCGGGATGCCGAGCAGCGGCGAGAGCGCCTTGGCGGTGGCGGGCCGGTCCTCGATCAGCGTCGGGTCGGCGAACACGTACCGCGCCTCGACGCTGTGGGCCAGCGGCTCGCCCCGGAAGTCGTAGATCGCGCCGCGCGGCGCGGGCAGCTCGACCGTGCGGGTCCGGTCGGCGACGCCACCACCGGCGTAGGCCGGGGTGTCGACCGCCTGCAGGAAGATCAACCGCACCCCGATGACGACGAAGAGCGCCAGGGTGAGCACGGTGCCCAGGCGCAGCCGCAGCCGCGGATCGGCGAGCTTCGGCGGGCGCGGCGGCTTGCGCGACGGCCGGCGGGCCGCCCGTCGGTCGGCGCGGCCGGGCGCGCGCGGCGTGGTGCGGCGCCGCGGCGGCGGCTCGTCGCCGGCCGGCCCGCGCGGGGTGCGCGGCGCGACGGTCCGCACGACGCCGCCCCGGCCGGCCGCCGGAGCGTCCCGCCGGCCCGAACGGGCGGCGGCCCGGCCGCCGTC
>NZ_JBFAPG010000714.1:0-2191 GCF_040675595.1 Micromonospora sp. NPDC049580 | reverse complement strand
GCCGGCTCGAGGAGCAGGCGAACCTCGAGCATGTCCTCGAATCGGTGACGGGTGATCTGGGGAGGAATGCGGTAGCCGGCCGGGACCACCCGCACGGCCTCGCTCAGCTCGCCTTGGTCAGCTCGCCTTGGTCAGCGCCTCGAACTCGTCGTCGGTGAGCCGCACGTCGGCCGCGGCCACGTTCTCCTCCAGGTGCGCCACCGAGGACGTGCCGGGGATCGGCAGCATCACCGGCGAGCGGCGCAGCAGCCAGGCCAGCGCGAGCTGCGCGGGCGTCGCGCCGTGCTCGGTGGAGATCGCGTCCAGCGGGCCGCCCGGCCGGGCCAGCTCGCCGGTGGCGATCGGGAACCACGGGATGAACGCGAGGTCGTTGCGCTCGCAGTACTCCAGGACGTCCTCGGCGCTGCGGTTGGCGAGGTTGTAGAGGTTCTGCACCGAGGCGATCGTGGTGATCGCGCGGGCCTGCTCAATCTGCTCGACGCTCACCTCGGACAGCCCGATGTGGCGGATCTTGCCCTCCTGCTGCAACAGGGCCAGCTCACCCAACTGGTCGGCCAGCGGCACCTGCGGGTCGATCCGGTGCAGCTGGTAGAGCGGGATGCTGTCCAGACCCAGGTGACGCAGGCTCAGCTCACACTGCTGACGCAGGTACTCCGGCCGGCCCACCGGACGCCAGTCGCCCGGGCCGGAGCGGGTCAGCCCGGCCTTGGTCGCGATGACCAGGTCGTCGGCGTACGGGTGCAGAGCCTCGCGGATCAGCAGCTCGGACACGAACGGGCCGTACGAGTCGGCGGTGTCGATGAACGTCACGCCCAGCTCGACCGCCCGACGCAGCACCCGCAGCGCCTCGGCCGGGTCCTTCGGATCACCCCACACACCCGGCCCGGTGATCTGCATCGCCCCGTAACCGAGCCGGTTGACCGTGACGTCGCCCCCGATCCGGTACGTACCGGACGCCTTCGCGGGCTGCTTGCTGATGTCGGTGGCCATACGCGCATCCCCAATCGTCTTCGTCGCGGCGGGCAAGACAGACAACCCACCACCTCGTGATCATCCCCCGGGAGCCGGCCATCATGCCGCCGCTCGCCCGATTGTGTGCGCCGACACGGCAGCACGCGATCACTGTCGTCCTGCCGCTAGCGCCCCTCCTGTCCGGTCTGCTACGCCTGATCCGAGTCGGTGCGGCCGGCCGGGGGAGGCGCGATGTGGCGACGGTTCAGACCCGACCCGGTCGGTCGGCTGCGGGAGCGGCTGGACCGCTTCGACACCACCCGCGACCACCGGGCGGTCCTCGACTCCGGCGCGATCCGCGACGCCGAGGCCGTCGTCGACCTGGTGACCGCGACGCCCACGGACGGGCCGCTGCCCGAGCGGGTCGCCGAGGGTGTGTTCCTCCTGGCCTGCCTGCACTGGTACCGATACCAACTGCTGCCCCCGGGCGAGGACGCCGACGACCTCGGCCAGGCGCTCGGGCTCACCCAGTTCCTGCTGCGCTGCGCCCCGCAGCGGGTGTCGCCGGCAATGCTGGCCCTGCTGCACGCGCACCGACCGCCAAGCGGCGGCGGCCCACACGCCGACGCGCCGCCGACCCGGTCCGGCCCGCGGTCGGCCGGGTCGGGTGCCGACGCCGCCGGCGCCCGCTACGTCGAGGCCGTCATGCTGATGGCCGCCGCGGAGACCAGCCGCGACTACCGGGCGGCCGACCGGGCCGAATCGCTGCTGCGCCAGGCCCTCGACGGTACGCCGGCCGGTGCGCCGGAGCGGCTGCACTACCTGTCCGCCCTCGGCAGGGTCCACCGTGACCAGTTCCAGCACCTCGGCCGACGAAGGGCCCTCCCGGCGGCCGTGACGGCGCACCGGGAGAGCCTGGAGGCCACCGGCCTCGGGGACCCGGAACGTCCCGTGCGGCTGTTCAACCTCGGCAACGTCCTGGGCGACACGTACGAGGTCGACCGCGACCCGGCCGCGCTGGACGAGTCGATCACGGTGCTGCGCGACGCGGTCCGGGCCGCCGCGACGGGCACGCCGGTGCGCACGATGGCGCGGATGAACCTCGGCCAGCGGCTGCGCGACCGGTGGCGGCTGCACCGGCGCCCGGGTGACCTCGACGAGGCGATCGACGCCTTCGCCGCGGCTCGGGGCAGTGCCGATCCCCGGGTCGCCGCGCTGCACGGCGCGGCGCTCGCCGAGC
>NZ_JBFAPG010000713.1:0-2200 GCF_040675595.1 Micromonospora sp. NPDC049580 | reverse complement strand
TCTCGGCCGCGACGGCGGTCACGAGCAGCAACACGCGGGTCTGGTGGTAGGCGAGGTCCTCGCGCAGCAACGAGCTCCTCCGATGCCAGGGTTGGCAGCCGGTACCCGCGCCGACGGGACCGCGACGGCCGAAGCCGTCAGCGGTCCGCGCCGTGGTGTCACCGCGCTGACGATGCCTCAGCGGACGGTGCCACACAGCGCCGTTTCGACGCTCTCGTTCACCTCGGCGAGCATCTGCTCACCGGTCGGCAGACCGGTCACCGCGACGACGGCGCTGCGGCCGTCCTCGGTGACGAGGTTGCGGGTCTCGAAGCCCTGGATGTCGCCGCCGTGACCCCAGCCGTCGCCGCCGCAGGGCAGCTCGTGCCGGGCGATGCCCAGCCCGTACTCGTACTCGCCGGTCGGCTCGAAGCCGGGCGCGGGCACGGTCGTCATCATGGCCGCCTGCTGCGCGGGCTTGAGCAGCCTGCCACCGACGAGCGCCTCGAAGAAGGTCCGCAGCTCGTCCGGGGTCGAGACCAGTTGGCCGGCGGCCCAGCCCAGGGACGGGTCCATGTCGGTGACGTCCACCCACTCAGCGCCCGGGGCCACCGCGACGTAGCCGTGTGGGTGCGTGCCCCGAAGGCGCTGCTGCCCGACGCCCGGCCAGTACGTGTCGCGCAGTCCGAGCGGCCTGATGACGCGGTCGGTGATCTCCTCGCCGATGGGGCGTTCGGTGACCTGCTCGACGATGAGCCCGGCGAGGACGTAGTTGGTGTTGCTGTACTCCCACTTCGCCCCGGGCGCGAAGTGCGGGGCGTTCGTGAGCGCGGCGTCCACCAGCCGGCGCGGCTGGTAGTACGAGTGACTCTTGTCGACGAGGTCCTGCGGCTGGGTGAACAGCACGTCGTCGTAGTCGGGCAGGCCGCTCGTCTGCTGGAGCAGCTGGCGTACGGTGATCGCGCCGCCGTCGTTGCCGTTGCCCCGCACGACGCCGGGCAGGTAGTGCTCGACCGTGGCGTCCAGGTCGATGCGGCCCTCCCCCACCAACTGCAGGACGACCACGGCGGTGAAGGTCTTGGTGTTGCTGCCGATGCGGACCTGTCCGTCGCGGGGCACCGGGCCGTGCGACCGGAGGTCACTGACGCCGGCGGTGTAGTCGCGGACGCGTCCGCCGGTCCCCCGCACCGAGGCGAGCACGCCGGGAAAGCCCTCCTCGCTGACCAGGCGGTCCAGTTGCCGCTGCACGGCGTCGCGTGGGCCGGCGGGCCGACCGGATTCGGCGGCGAACGCCGGGGGTCCGGTCAGGACGGCGACGGCGGCCAGCGTCCCGGCGGCTGCCCGCAGGGTCCGGCGGCGGCGGGTGGACGTGCGCTCTTGCAGGGGCATGACGGCTCCTCGGTATCGGACTCGCTTGACGCCATCAATGGTTCAAGGATTCCGATGCCGGGACGATCCCTCCTGCTGCCCTCCTGCGGTACCGCCTGCGCTACCCCGGTACGCGGCGGGAGGCGGTCAGACCGACGCGGAGGGCGCCAGATCGCGTCGGCTGAGGGCGGCGCGCAACCCCAGCCCCTCGGCGGCGAGGTTCTCCCGCCCGCCCTGCTCACGGTCGATCGCGCACACCACGGTTTCGATCACCGCGCCGCTGGCGCGCAGTTGCCGGCACGACGCCAGTAGCGCCCCGCCCGTCGTGACCACGTCCTCGATCACCACGACGCGCCGGCCGTCCACCGGGCCGCCCTCCGCCGCCTTGCCGGTGCCGTACTCCTTGGCCTGCTTGCGAACGAAGACCGTCGGCAGCCCGGTCAGCTGTGACATGACGGTGGCGATCGGTATGCCGCCCATCTCCATCCCGGCCAGCACGTCGCACTCCGGCAGCAGGGCGACCATCGCCTCGGCCACGTCGCGCAACAGATCGGGCTGCCCCTCGAACAGATACTTGTCGAAGTACTCCGGGCTCACCTGACCAGATCGCAGCCGGAACGACCCGGTCAGGTGACAGGCTTCGTACACACGACGCGCGAGCAAGGACGGCACGCCCCTCAGCCTCGCATCCGAGCTGACGCGATCAGTACCTGACCCCGTCAACGAGGAAGGGCGACGCGGGCTCGGGCGGCCGTCCACCGACGGCCCTTCGGCAGGCCGTGGCGGGCGCGCTGAGCGAAGGCTGAGTCGCAGCCCCGGCCGTACCTCGGACCGGTCCCGCTCCGCGTCGACC
>NZ_JBFAPG010000712.1:0-2206 GCF_040675595.1 Micromonospora sp. NPDC049580 | reverse complement strand
GCCGAGCGTGGCCAGCGCCGCCAGCACGTGCTGCTGGGTGGGGATCGGGTGCACGAGGACCCCGGTGCTGGCGTACGCGGTGCGCCAGCTCGGCGCGGTCGCCGGTGTCATGGTCACGGCCAGCCACAACCCGCCACAGGACAACGGCTACAAGGTCTACCTCGGTGCGGAGCTGGGCGGTGAGCTGGGCGCCGGGGCGCAGATCGTGCCGCCGGCCGACGCCGGCATCGAGGCCGCGATCCGGGCGGTCGGTCCGCTGACCCAGGTGCCGCTGGGCCGGCCCGGCGAGGTGCTCGGGGACGACCTCGTCGCCGCGTACGTCGAGCGGGCCACCGCCGTGATCGACCCGGACGGGCCGCGGGACCTGTCGGTGGCGTACACCCCGCTGCACGGGGTGGGTGCGGCGGTGCTCACGGCGGCGTTCGCCCGGGCCGGTTTCCCGATCCCCGGCGTGGTGCCCGACCAGGCCGAGCCGGACCCGGAGTTCCCCACCGTGTCGTTCCCCAACCCGGAGGAGCCGGGGGCGGTGGACCGGCTGATCGCGCTGGCCGACACCACCGGCGCGGACCTCGCCATCGCCAACGACCCGGACGCGGACCGCTGCGCGGTGGTCGTCCGGGAAGGCGAAGACGGGCAGGGCTGGCGGATGCTGCGCGGCGACGAGGTGGGCGTGCTGCTCGCCGACCACCTGATGCGACGCGGAGTGACCGGGCTCTACGCCACCACCATCGTCTCGTCGTCCCTGCTGCGGGCAATGTGCGCGGCCCGGGGCCTGCCCTACGACGAGACGCTCACCGGGTTCAAGTGGATCGTCCGGGCCGGCGGCGGGAGCGCGCCGCTGGTCTTCGGCTACGAGGAGGCCCTCGGCTACTGCGTCGCCCCGGAGCACGTCCGGGACAAGGACGGCATCACCGCCGCGCTGACCGTGGCCGAGTTGGCCGCCGGCCTCAAGGCGCAGGGTCGTACGCTGACCGACCGGCTGGACGAGCTGGCCGCCGAGTTCGGCGTGCACCACACCGACCAGCTCTCCGCACGGGTGGACGACCTGCGGGAGATCGCCGACGCGATGGCCCGGATCCGGGCGGCCACCCCGACCACGCTGCTGGGACAGCCGGTCGACAGCGTCCGGGACCTGCTGCCCGAGGCGGACGTGGTGATCCTTCGCACCGCACGGGCCCGGGTGGTGATCCGGCCCTCCGGCACCGAGCCGAAGCTCAAGGCGTACCTCGAGGTGGTGGAGCCGGTCGTGGACGGTGACGTCCCCACCGCCCGCCGCCGGGCGGCGCAGGCGGTGGCCGCCGTGCGCGGCGAGATCGCCACAGCTCTGGGGCTCTGACCAACGGGCCACGCCGGGGCCGACCACCCGGCCGCCGGCCCCCTGCCTGTTTCCTTTGCTCTGCTTCAACCCACGCTACGAAAACCGGCCCGGACTGTTGCCTCCGGTGAAGCAGAGCAAAGGACACGCAGCAGGAGGGCCAGGCCGACGCCCGGTCGCACCTCGGGGAACCTCCGCTCGCGGGTCAGCGGCGCGGGCCGAGGGCCTGGTCGACGGCGATGCCCAACGCGGCGACGACCAGGCCCACCGACGGGCGGACCACCGAGTCGTCGATGCTGACGTCACCGGAGAAGCCGGCGCCGGTGGCGATCTCCTGAAGCCGGCGGCGGGCGTCGGCGACGTCCTCGCCGCTCATGCCCAGCGCGGACTCCATCCGCAGCACCACGACCAGGGTGGCCAGCGCGGCGGTCCGCTCGTCCGGGGCCGCCGCGCCGGTCAGCGCCTCGGTCAGCCGCTGGCGGGTGTCCGCCTCGACGGAGGTGTCCACCACCGGATACCGGTGTACGTGGATGAAGCCCAACTCGGTCTCGTCGACGTCCTGCACGACGCCCTGGGCGCACAGGTCACCGAGGATGCGGTCGCGCAGGCCGTGCCGCAGGCGCTGCACCCACGAGGCCGGGGTGTGCGGGGTGTCGGCGGCGATCCGCCCGAGCACCTCGTCGGTGACCGGCTCGCCGGTGGGCGTCGGGTCGACGACGGTCAGGTTCCCGTCGGCGTACGCGATCCGGCCGGCCAGTGCCAGCTCGACCAGCACCGCGGCCGCCATGCCCAGGTCCAGGCTGATCCGCGGCATGGTCGCCTTACCGGTCGAGTCGTCGTAGGCGAGGAGCAGCAGCTCCTCGGCGAGCGCAACACCAGTCATGGCACGAG
>NZ_JBFAPG010000711.1:0-2215 GCF_040675595.1 Micromonospora sp. NPDC049580 | reverse complement strand
CCACCGTGAAGCCCACCCTGGACCTGCAACTGCCCGACGGCAGCCGACTGGCCGCGGTGTTCCTGGTCAGCCACCGGACGTGCGCCGGCTGTGGAGACGGCCAGCGCGCCCAGGTCGGTGGCGCGGCTCAGTGCCGCGGTCGGGCTGGCACCGGCGAGCCACGCGGTGAGCAGACCGGCCGCGAAGGCGTCGCCCGCGCCCGTGACGTCCACCACCGCCACCCGGCGGGCCGGAGCCGTGCAGACCGGCGTCGTGCGGTCGACCCACACCGCTCCCGCCGCGCCACGTTTGACCACCACCCGCCGAGCCGTCGCCGACAGCGCGCGCCCCTGTGCCGCCGGGTCCAGCCCGCCGGCCAGCACCGTGGCCTCGTCCGCGTTGACCAGCAGCAGGTCGACGTCGCGTACCCAACCCAGGAAGGTCCGCGCGCCGACCCGCCGCAGCGGCGCCGCGGACGCCGCGTCGACGCTTGTGGTGAGCCCGCGCTCGCGGGCGGCGGCCAGCGCCCGCAACCCCGCGCCGCGCGACCCGGCGTCCAACAGGGTGTACGCGGACAGGTGCAGATGCCCCGCGTCGGGCACTGCCGCGAGGGCCTTCTCCACGTGCTCGGCGCTCAACGCGAGGTTCGCGCCCCGCGACGTGACCATGGTCCGCTCGCCGTCGGCGGCCAGCACGATCACCGTGCCGGTCGGGGCGTCCAGCACCCGCTCGACCGCGCAGTCCACGCCCGCGTGGTCCAGCTCGGCCATCCGGTCGCGCCCGGCGTCGTCGTCGCCGACCGCGCCGACGAGCGTGACGGCCACCCCCTGCGCGGCGATCCAGGCGGCGGTGTTGGCCGCCTGCCCGCCGCCGCCGAAACTGATCTCGGCCCCGGTGTCCGAACCGGCCGCGAGCGGCCCGGACAGCACCGCCACCACGTCGGTGATCACGTCCCCGACGACGACCACGCGGGCCGGACGGGTCATGCCGGGACGGCGGAGGTGCGGGCGACCGCGGCGACCGCGATGCGCGCGGCCAGATCGGCGTTGCGCAGGATGATCCGGACGTTCACCGCCAGGCTCGCGCCCTCGGTGGCCGAGTGGAAGTGCGCCAGCAGGTACGGCGTGACGGCCTTGCCGGTCACCCCGTCCCGCTCCAGCAGGGCCAGGCCCTCGGCGAGGGTCCGGTCGTGCAGCTCCGGGTCGAGCTGCTCGTCGACCGGCAGCGGGTTGGCGACGAGCAGACCCCCGAGGTGCACGGCGTGCCCGTCCCGGGCGGCCAGCACGGCGGCGACCTGCTCCGGCGAGTCCACCGACCAGTCCAGGTCGAAGCCCGCGTCGGTGAGATAGAAGCCGGGGAACCGGCGGGTGCGGTAGCCGATGACGGCGACCCCGAGGGTCTCCAGGCGTTCCAGCGTCGCGCCCACGTCGAGGATCGACTTGACCCCGGCGCAGACCACAGTGATCGGGGTCTGGGCCAGGGTGACCAGGTCGGCCGACTCGTCGAAGGTGTGCGCCGCCTCCCGGTGCACCCCGCCCAGGCCGCCGGTCGCGAACACGCCGATCCCGGCGGCGGCGGCCACCGCGCTGGTCGCCGCGACGGTGGTGGCGCCGTCCGCGCCGGTCGCCGCCGCCACGGCCAGGTCGCGGACGGAGAGCTTCGTCACGCCATCGACGGTGGCCAGCCGGGTCAGCTGCGCGTCGTCCAGGCCGACCACCAGCTCGCCACCGATCATGCCGATCGTCGCCGGCACCGCCCCGGCGTCCCGGACCGCCTGTTCGATCTCCCGAGCCACCCGCAGGTTCTGCGGACGGGGCAGGCCGTGCGAGACGATGGTGCTCTCCAGGGCGACGACGGGCCGGCCGTCGCGCAGGGCAACGGCCACCTCGGTGCCGTAGCTGATGCGAAAGTCAGTCACACCGGCACGGTACGGGGTGGGACCCCGACCGGGCTCAAGTGGACCCGGCCGTGATGACCTGCCAAACTTGACGGTTGGAGGTGCAGACGTGAGCACAGAGGTTCTCGAGCGTCCGGAACTGAAGGACGCCGACACCGGTCCCGAGATGTTCCATTACGTCCGCAAGGAGAAGATAGCCGAGAGTGCCGTCATGGGCACCTTCGTCGTCGCGCTCTGCGGGGAGACCTTCCCGGTCACCAAGGCGGCCAAGCCGGGCTCGCCGGTCTGCCCCAAGTGCAAGGAGATCTACGACTCGTACCGCGAGTGAACCCCGGCCGG
>NZ_JBFAPG010000710.1:0-2227 GCF_040675595.1 Micromonospora sp. NPDC049580 | reverse complement strand
AGCCCCCGCCCGCGCCACCGGTCGCACCATCTGTCAGCCGCCCATGCCCTGCTTGAGCGCGGCGCCGATCTGCACCGCCCGGCGGGGGCTCTCGGCCCGCTCGCACCACCGGTCGCACCAGCCCTACCCCACGGGGGCGGTGGCTATGCCGAGCGGACGCGGCCGGTCGGCTACGCCTGGTGGGCCGGGCCGGTCGGCGATGCCTGCCGGGCCGGGCGTGGCGCCGGCAACAGATCGGCCAGCAACTCGGTCAGCACGGTCAGCCCGTCCGGGCTGAGCACCGACTCCGGGTGGAACTGCACCCCGGCGAAACCCTGCCCGCGCAGGGCGTGCACGGACCCGTCGCGCGCGTCCCGGGCCAGCTCCACCGTCCCGTACGCGGTGTGCAGCCGGTCCGCCTCGGCCCGCGCGGTGAACGAGGAGTAGAAGCCGACCCGGCGGGCCCGGCCGAACAGGGCGACCTCCCGTTGCAACCCCTGATAGGGCGCGTCGCGGCGGTGCAGGGGCAGCCCCAGCAACCCGGCCAGCACCTGGTGCCCCAGGCAGACCGCGAGGGTGGGCCGGCCGGTCGCCAGCAGCCCGTCCAGCAGCTTGCGCAACGCGGCCATCTTCGGGTCGTCCGAGCTGCCCGGGTCGCCCGGCCCGGGCCCGGCCACCACCAGGTCGTACTCGTCGACCGGGCCACCTGCGTGCCACGGCCGCAGGGTGACCGCGAGACCCAACGCGCCAAGTTGGTGCGCCAACATGCCGGTGAAGGTGTCCTCGGCGTCCACGATCAGTGCCCGCAGACCGACCAACCCGGGCAGCCCCGGCGCGTCCGGCGCCCGCTGGTCCAGCCAGAACCGGGCCAGCGGCGTGTTCCGCGCGGCGAGCGCGTCGCGTACCGCCGGGTCGTCGGCCAGCCGCACGACCGGCCCGCGGTCGCCGGCGGGCGCCGCCGGGCCGAGACCGAGCGCGGCCAGCACTCCGGCGGCCTTGGCGTGCGTCTCGGCCACCTCGCCGGCCGCCGTGGAATGCCGGACCAGGGTCGCGCCGACCGGCACCCGCAGCCGGCCGGTGGGGGAGATCTCGGCGGTACGGATCAGGATCGGCGCGTCCAGCGTCTGGCGACCGGCGTCGTCGTGACCGAGCAGGGCCAGCACGCCCGCGTAGTAGCCCCGGCCCCGGCGCTCGTGCCGGGCGATCACCCGGCAGGCGTTCTCCATCGGGCTGCCCGTCACGGTGGGCGCGAACATCGTCTCCCGCAGCACCTCCCGCACGTCGCGGGTGCCCCGCCCGGCGAGCAGGTACTCGGTGTGCGCCAGGTGGGACATCTCCTTGAGGTACGGGCCGATGACCTGGCCGCCGTGCTCGGCGACGGTCGCCATCATCTTCAGCTCCTCGTCGAGCACCATGTAGAGCTCCTCGACCTCCTTCGGGTCGGCGAGGAACCGCAGCAGCGCTTCCCGGTCCGGGGCGTCGCCGCCGGGCCGGAAGGTGCCGCTGATCGGGTTCATCATCACGAGCCCGTCGTCGACGCTGACGTGTCGTTCCGGGCTGGCGCCGACCAGGGTCCGGGTGTCGGTGTGCACCACGAACGTCCAGTAGGCGCCGCGCTCGGCGACCAGCAGCCGGCGCAGCGCGGCCAGCGCCGCCACCAGCGGGGCGCCCTGCACGCTGGCGTGCAGGGTGCGGTGGATGACGAAGTTCGCGCCCTCGCCGCGGCCGATCTCCTCGGTGAGCACCCGCTGCACGATCCGCGCGTACTCCTCGTCGCTGACGTCGAACGCGGCGTCGCGGGTGCGGACCGGCTGGTCGGGCAGCGCGGCCAGGGCCTCGGCCAGGGGGATCCGCCGGTGCTCGCGGACCTGGAGGCACTCCAGCGGGGCGTCGTCGTCGACGCAGGCGAAGCCACGCTCGGCGATCTGCCGGAACGGCACCAGGGCCAGCGTCCGCGCCCCGGGCGCACCCGGCGACAGCGGGATGTCCGCCAGGCGGTCGACGGTGGCGACGACGCCGGTGAACAGTTCCAGCTCGTCGGCGCCCTCGCGGCGCAACAGCGCGAACGGGCCGGGGTCGTCGCCACGGGAGATGGCGGCGAGCAGGTCGGTCAGGTGGGTCAGGCTGGTCATCGTGGTCTCCGTGGGCCGGGCGCCGCCAGCGGTGGCGGCCATCCGGGCCGGGAGATCCGGCGGCCGCCTCGTGGCGGCCGCGTGGATGGAGCTACGCGCGGGGGGTGGCCGCCGGG
>NZ_JBFAPG010000709.1:0-2229 GCF_040675595.1 Micromonospora sp. NPDC049580 | reverse complement strand
CGCCGTCCGTGTGGACGGCGCCGGCGCGGCGGGCCTGAGGTCAGCTGTCGGGCTGCTGCTCGTTCGGGGTCGGCGCCTCGGCCGGGCGCAGCCACTGCCAGAGCAGCATGAGCAGGCCGAAGGCGAGCATCACGAGCCCGGCCCACAGGTTGATGCGGACACCCTCGGCCTTGTCGATCTCGGCCCGGCTGTCGAAGACGCCGATCAGCGTCACGATGATCCCGTACGCCACGAAGAGGCCACCGATCACCCGACGGATGTCGAACAGTCGGGCGGCGGCGGAGCGGCGCTCCTCGGCCTGCGTCTCGTCGATCAACGGGTCCTGCGCCGGCTGGCCGTCGTTGCTCATCTGCCGACTCCTTTCTAGAAGACCGGGATGTAGAAGAGGGCGGCGAGCGCGACCGCGATCACGCCCAGCAGCACGGGGGAGCGGTACCAGACGGCGTCCCCGGCGAGCACGTCGCCCTTCAGATCGACGCCGCCCATGCCGTAGACCAGCCCGCGCAGCTCCTCATCGCGCTTGGGTGCGGTGAGCGGGGTGAGGATCGCGGCGACCACCGCCACGGTGACGAACGCGATGCCGGCGCCCCAGAAGCTCTCCTCCAGGTCGGAGTTGAAGTCGATCACGCCGCCCTTGTAGAGCAGGTAGGTCGCCAGCGACGCCAGCGTGCCGAGCAGCAGCGACCAGAAGCCGGCCAACGCGCTCATCCGCTTCCAGAACATGCCGATGATGAACGTGGCGAACAGCGGCGCGTTGAACAGCGAGAAGAGCGCCTGGATGTAGTTCATGATGTTGCTGAACCCGGACGCGATGAACGCCGTCCCGATGCCGATCACCACGGCGGCGACCGTCGCCCACCGACCGATGCGCAGGTAGTACTCGTCGGACCGGCCGCGGCGGACGTACGCCTGCCAGATGTCGTAGGTGAAGACGGTGTTGAAGCCGCTCACGTTGGCCGCCATGCCGGCCATGAACGACGCGAGCAGGCCGGTGACCGCCACCCCGAGCACGCCGTTGGGCAGCAGGTCCCGCATGAGCAGCGGAATGGCGTTGTTGTACTGCAGGTCGCCCTTCTCCGCGCCGAGCCCCTTCACCGTCACGAGGGCGACGAGGCCGGGGATGATCGTGACCAGGGGAATGAACAGCTTCGGGTACGCGGCGATGATCGGCGTACGCCGGGCGGCGCTCATGTTCTTCGCCGACAGCGCGCGCTGCACCTCGGCGAAGTTCGTCGTCCAGTAGCCGAACGAGAGCACGAAGCCGAGGCCGAACACGATGCCGATCCACTGCGCGCCGAGCGGGTTGTCGGTGCTGGCGGTGTCCTGCCAGGCGTGCAGACCCGCCTCGCCGAGCTTGGAGTCGCGGACCGCGTCCATCAGCCCGCTCACGCCGCCGACCTTGACCAGACCGATCACGGTGACCGGGATGAGGCCGGCCAGGATGACGAAGAACTGGAGCACCTCGTTGTAGATCGCCCCGGACAGGCCACCGATGGTGATGTACGCCAGCACGATCGCCGCGCCCACCACGATCGCGGTCCAGAGCGGCCAGCCGAGCAGCGCCTGCATGACCAGGGCCAGCGCGTAGAGGTTCACGCCGGCGATCAGCACCTGGGCGACGGCGAAGCTGAGCGCGTTCAGCAGGTGGGTCGGTCGGTTGAAGCGCAGCCGCAGGTACTCGGGCACGCTGCGGACCTTGGACCCGTAGTAGAAGGGCATCATCACGATGCCCAGGAAGACCATCGCCGGCACCGCTCCGATCCAGTAGTAGTGGACCGTCATGACGCCGTACTGGGCGCCGTTCGCCGCCATGCCGATGATCTCCAGCGCACCCAGGTTCGCGGAGACGAACGCGAGGCCGGTCACCCAGGCCGGCAGGGAGCGGCCGGAGAGGAAGAAGTCGACGCTGGTCCGGATCGCCCGCCGGGCGGCGAAGCCCACCCCGAGGACGGTGACGAAGTACAGCGCAAGGATCAGGTAGTCCAGCCCGTTCATATTGAGCCGCAGACCGCCGCCGTCCATCCCGTCACCCCTCGTCCCGACGTTGACACCGGATTCGATGCGCGCGCCCTATTACCCGCTACGCGAGGTTTCATGCCTGCACGTCCGCTCCGCTGCGTTCGCGCCCGCTCGGGTGGCTTGGCCTTCGGCGTGCGACTGGCCGGTCTCGAGCGCTCAGCCGCCACCCCTCAGGGACGCCGAGGGGCGCCCCGGCCGGCAGGCCGGAGC
>NZ_JBFAPG010000708.1:0-2236 GCF_040675595.1 Micromonospora sp. NPDC049580 | reverse complement strand
GTCGGCGACTGCCGGTTCAGCCACCCATCACCGCCCGGTAGAGCGTGCGGGTGCCCGAGGGCAGTTCCAGTCGGTCGGTGATCCGGCCCCGGGCCGCGAGGAGCCGTTCGAAGGTGTCGCGCCGGTAGTCCGGGAAGAGGCCGTCGGGCTTGTTGGCCAGCAGCCGAGTGGCCATCGGGTCGTCCGGGTGGATGAACTCCACCACCACGGTGCCGCCGGGCGCGCTCAGCCCGGCCAGCCAGTCGACGACCTCCGGCAGCGGCACGTTGCGGCCGATCGCCAGGTGGTGCACCAGGGCCAGGGCGAGCACGACGTCCGCCGACGCCCGCTGCGCGAAGCCGGCGCGCTCGACGCCGCGCCAGCCGCCACCGGGCGACGGGTCGGCCAGGTCGACAACCAGCGGCAGGATCCGTTGCTGGCCCTCGGAGCGCAGCGCCCGGTACAGCTCGTCGACCACGGCCGGGTCCTGCTCGACGGCGACCACGTAGTCGGCGTGCCCGGCGGCCAGTCGGGCGTACCGGCCGTCGTTGGCGCCCAGGTCGAGCACCAGGCGCGGGCGGGCGGCGGCGGCCACCGCGGTGACCACGAACTGCTCCTTGGCGACCCGGTCGCGGGCCGAGTAGCCGCAGGTGCGCTGGTAGTCCGACCAGTGGCTGCGCGACGGACGGTGCTCCAGCCGGCGGACGAGCTTCTCGATGCCGCGTACGGTGGCCGCCTGCAGGTCCCGGGAGTAGCCGGCGGCGCGCAGTTGGGCCTTGACGTCGCTGGTGCTGGCGTCGGCGTTGCGTTGCTGCATGGCGCCGTGCAGGTGCAGGTGGGCCAGGACGCCGGGGCGCAGCCGGCGGGCGCCGCCGAAGAGGGGGCGCAGCTGGTCGGCCTCGATGCCGTCGACCTGGGCGCGCAGCCAGGGCTGGAAGTCCACGCCCAGGTGGGCGGTGAGCAGCAGCGGGTAGAGCACGGTCTGGCAGAACTGCCGGTAGCCCGCCCACGGCTCCCCGTCGCGCAGCGGCTCGAAGGAGCCGATGTCGATGAAGACCGGCTTCGCGCCGCGCCACTGCAGGTTGTAGGCGGAGCCGTCCTTGGTGGTGAAGCCGTTGGCGAGGGCGGTACGCAGGATCTCCAGGTGCAGCAGCGCGGCGTCGCGCAGCATGCCGAAGGACCACTCGTACGGGTGGGAGACGAACGGGATGCGCTCGTGGCGCAGCACCGCCGCCCACGGGGTGCCGGCCGCGGCGGGCACCAGCGCCGGCGGGGCGTCCTCGGTGGCGCAGACCTTGCCCGCCGAGACGAGCGTGGGAAAGAACGGGCTGGCCGCGAGGGTCCGCCAGTGCTCGGCGGCCTGGGCGTCGAGCCCGCGCAGCACCTCGTCGCCGACGTGGAACACCCGGTTGGCGGGGTCGCGGAAGGAGGCGGGCTCGGGGCGTACCCCGGTGGGTGAGGTCGTCATCGTCGCGGCGACCGCTACCGCTGGTCGGTGGGCTGCCGACGGAACCGGTCGACCAGCCGTCGCCAGTAGAGCTTGGCGGCGACCGCGGCGCCGGCCACCCCGCCGACGACGGCCTGCACGATCAGGCTGCCGGATCCCGCGTCCAGGTAGGCCAGATGGATCACCGACCGCTCCTTCCCCTCGCCCGTCTCGACACCGGCGTCCCGGGGAGGCAGCGGTGAGGCTTTTAACCCAGAAAGCCGGACTTGTCCATCACCGTACGCTGCTCGTCTGCGCCGTCGCGGCGACATCGGAGGACTCCCAGCCCGGCCACAGGAAGCGGCCCTCGTCGGTACGCTGCGAAGCTGCGCTGGACACCCGAACGCCGACGAGGACCCCGACGGGCGCCACGTGCGACGCGTCGTCGAGGTCCTCGCGGACGTGCTGGGCGGCTGACCGGCGGCTGTCTCAGCCCCGCCGGTGGTGCATGCCGAGGCGCAGCAGCACGAAGCGCAGCACGGTCGCGGCCAGGTTCGCGGCCACCAGGACGGCCAGCTCCACCGGCCGGGCGGGCACGGCGACGAGAGCGTGCAGCACCGCCAGCGCCCCGCTGGTCAGCGCCAGGCCGAGCGCGAACGCCAGCAGCCCCTGCGCGTGGTGGCGACCGGCGTGCCGGCTGCCGGTGATGCCGAACGTCAGCCGCCGGTTCGCGGCCGTGTTCGCCACCGCCGTCACCAGCAGGGCCAGCAGGTTCGCCGGCTGCGCCCCGAGCGCACCCCGGGTGGCCACGAAGAGCAGCAGGTACGCCAG
>NZ_JBFAPG010000707.1:0-2243 GCF_040675595.1 Micromonospora sp. NPDC049580 | reverse complement strand
GGCGGGCACCAAGGCCACCGCCACCAAGGCGGCCAGTAAGAAGACCGCCCCGGCCAAGGCGAGCAAGACCACCACCGCCGCCGCCACCAAGGCGGCCAGCAAGAAGACCGCCCCGGCCAAGGCGAGCAAGACCACCACGGCGACCAAGACGGCCGCCAGCAAGAAGACCGCCCCGGCGAAGAAGACCGCCGCGGCGACCAAGTCCGCCACGGCGAAGAAGACCACCGCGGCGGCGAGCAAGAGCACGGCGGCCAAGAAGGCGCCGGCGAAGAAGGCTCCGGCCAAGAAGGCGGCCAGCAAGCGCTGACCGACTGTCCGCCCAAAGGGCGTCCACCCTCGCGGTGGGCGCCCTTTGCGCGTGCCGGGCCGTTGACCCGGCCGGGCCGTACGCGCAGAATCGCCGTGCCGGCCCCCCTTGAGGACCGGTCCGCCGACGAAATGGGGCGCCGGTGCGCTATCGCCAGCTCACCACCGGATCGCTCGCGCTGGGCGTCATTCTGCTCATCGACGTGCTGCGCGTCTGGCTGCCCGGCATCATCACCATCTTCGGGCAGGCCGCGTCCACCCCGGCCGAGTTGATGGGCGCGTTCGCGCTCGGCTGGTTCGTTCTGGCGATGGCCGCGCCGGCTCTGGTCCGGCGGGTGGGCGCCCGCCGGGTCACAGTCGTCGCCGCCGTGCTGCTCGCCGTGGCCCGGCTCGCGCTCACCAGCGCCCCCGGCGGCCGTCCGCAGCTCTGGTTGGCCACCGCCGGTCTGCTCGCCGGTCTGGTCTGGTTGGTGGGTGTCGCCGGCGGCACCGACCGTCCGGTGCCGGGACTGGCCCTGGGGCTGGCGGTCAACGCCGCCATCCACGCGCTGCTGGACACCTACGACCTCGTCTGGCGGGGCGGCTGGGTGGCGTGGCTGCTCAGCGCCGTCGCGGTGGTGCTGTTCCTGCTCGGCACGACGCTGCCCACCGCGCCGCCCGGCCCCGGTGGCGCCCGATCGTGGCTGCTGGCCGGGCCGGTGCTGCTGCTGGCCGGCATGGTGGCCCTCGCGCCGGCCCTGGCCCAGGCCGGGATGTCGTACCTGGTCGCGGGTGGCGACGTCGCTCGCTCACCGCTGTTCGGCCTGGCACCGGTGCCGGTGGCGGTCGCCGGGTTCCTGCTGGCCGCGCTGGCGGGCCCGACCCGGGGGTGGGGCCGGCCGCTCGGGCCGGCGGCCCTGCTGGTGGGCGTGGTGCTCTTCGCCCTCGACAGTGGCGACCTGCTCGTCGCGGCCGTCCTGCTCACCGCCGTCGGACTCGGCGCCTGCCTCGCCCTCACCGACGCTCCGGGTCGCGCCGACGCCGACGGCACCGCCCACGCCGCCACCGACGACGCTGACGGCACCGCCCACGCCGCCGCCGACGCCACTGTCGGCGGTGAGGGCGCGACAGGCACGGACGACAGCCGCCGAACGGCGGCCCGCCGGGGGTACGCCGTCGCCGCCGGCATGCTGCTCTTCGTGCTGGGGGCGGTGGGTTACTACTCGGCATACGACCTGGGCTACCCGAACGCGGTGGTGCCGGTGGTGGTGGCCGGGGTGGTCGCCGCCGTGGCCCTGGCCGCCCGTCCGTCCGGCCACCGGCGTCCCGGCCCGCTTCCGCCGCTGCGGACCGCCGGCGGGGTCGCCGCGCTGGCTCTGCTCGCGCCGCTGCTCGCCGACGAGGTGGCGGTGGCGAGCAACCGGGAGGGTCCGCCGGAGCGGTTGACCGTGGTGGCGTACAACATCCGGATGGGCTTCGGGCTGGACGGCCGGTTCGACCTGGCCGGGCTGACCGCGGCGATCGACCGGCAGCGGCCCGATGTGGTGCTGCTCAGCGAGGTGGACCGGGGCTGGCTGCTCAACGGCGGCCACGACACGCTGGACCTGCTGTCCGACCGGCTCGGCATGCCGTACGTGTTCGGGCCGGCCGCCGACCCGGTCTGGGGTGACGCGGTGCTCAGCCGGTGGCCGGTCACCGACCCACGGTCCCGGCCGCTGCCGTCTCTCGGGGCGCCCACCGGAGCGCAGGCTCTCGCCGTCACCCTGGACCTCGGCGACGGTGTCCGTGCCGCCGTGGTGAGCACCCACCTGCAACCGCCACCCGACGCGGGCCCGGTGGCGCAGGCTCGCGCGGTGGCCGACTTCGCCACCGGGTACGCGGCCGGCCGGCCGCTCGTGGTGGCCGGCGTCCGGGAGACCGAGCCGGGCGGCGCGGCTGGCGGGCCGTGGGCCGCGGCC
>NZ_JBFAPG010000706.1:0-2258 GCF_040675595.1 Micromonospora sp. NPDC049580 | reverse complement strand
GTCGCCGCTCGCGGTGACCAGGGCCGCGCCGGCGCGCAGGGTGCCGGCCGCGTCCGGCTCGTCGGGCAGCAGTGGATCCGGCGCGAGCAGCCCGGAGCCGATGTCGGCGACCACCGGCACGTCGAGCGTGGCCAGTTGGCGTACCGGTGTGGCCGAGGTGAAGCCGGTGATCTGGAAGTTCGACGGGTGCACCTTGAGCACGAAGCCGGTCTGCGGTCCGACGGCCGCGGCGTAGTCGTCGAGCGTGGTGCGGTTGGTGGTGCCCACCTCGCGCAGACGGGCGCCGGTGCTCTCCAGCAGGTCCGGCAGGCGGAAACCGTCGCCGATCTCGACCAGTTCGCCTCGGCTGACGACGATCTCCCGGCCGGCGGCCAGCGCGGTGGCGGCCAGCACCAGCGCGGCGGCGCCGTTGTTGACCACGTGTACGGCGGCGGCGTCCGGCACGGCGGCGGCCAGCGCGTCCATCGCGTCCCGGCCACGACGCGCGCGTCGCCCCGTGCGCAGGTCCAGCTCGACGTCGGTGTGGCCGGCGGCCGCCACGACCGCGGCGACGGCGGCGGGTGACAGCGGCGCCCGACCCAGATTGGTGTGCAGCACGACGCCGGTGGCGTTGAGCACCGTCCGCGGACCCGGGGCGGGCAGCCCGGCGACCACGGCGTCGGGGACCTCGTCGGGCTCGATCTCACCGCGGCGGGCCCGCTCCTGCGCCTGGACGACGGCGGCCTTGACCCGGTCCCGGCCGAGGGTCGCGACGGCCTCGGCCAGCCGCGAATCGGCGAGCAGCGTATCGGTGCGGGGCACCCGGCGTCGCGGGTCCACGCTGCCGTCGCGCATCACGTCACTCCTGCCGCCGTTGGCGGAGACGGACGGGAATCGAACCCGCCTGGCCCGGGTCCCGGACCACACCGGTTTTGAAGACCGGGAGGGGCACCAGCCGCCTGAACGCCTCCGTCGGACATTCGATCACAACGCCCAAGCGGCCGCTCAGTCAGCCGCCGGATCCACCCCGGTCCGTCGAGCATTCACCCGCTCGCGTTGCGGCACCACCGTGTAGCGCGGGTCGCGCGCCGACGCGACGCCACCGTAGAAGATGCCGAACCGGGTGGCCACCGACGCGCCCAGCAACGCGACCCCGGACAACGCGCCCGCCGCGCGGCTGCGCCGGCCGAGCAGCGCCCCGGCCACCCCGGCGACGGTCAGCAGCCGACCGGCGCGCAGCAGCCGACCGGGCCGCCCCGACCGGTAGGGCTCGCTGAGCAACCCCAGGCGGGTCTCCACCCGGTGCGCGCCGTACAGCTCCAGGGCCGCGCCGGCCACCGCCATCCGGCGGGCCGGCCCCGCCTGCGCCGGTGACGCGGCGAGCAGACCCACGCCGGCCCCGCTGGCCAGCGCGCTGCCCGCGAAGATGACCGGCAACTCGGGGTACGCCTCATGCCACGACGGCACCGCCGTGTCGGCGAGCAGCACCCCGGTGTACGTGGCCAGCGCCGGCGCGGTGGCGGCGGCGACGAGCCCGGCGGCGTGCCCGACCGGCGGCAGTGCCCGGCCGGCCAACCCGAGCAGCCCGCGGCGGGGCAGCAGGCCGGCGCCCTCGGCGATCGCGGCGACCCCGGCGGCCGGCCCGAACGCGGTGAGGATCCAGGTGCCCACCGACATCGGCGAGGTCGGTTTGGCCACCCGCAGCATGTGGTGGAACCGCTCCGGCCGGCCCAGGTCCCGGATCAGGAAGACGGCGCTGGCGCTGACGGCGCCCAGCGCGGTGACCCGACCGGCGCGGCGCAGCACCGGCCGGCCGGTGAGCTGCCCTCCCGCGGCGAGCAGCGACGAGCCGGCGGCCAGCCCGCCGGTGAACAGGTACGCGGCGATGTCCCACTTCCAGACCGGCGCCTTCAGGATGGGCCGCCCGTAGTACGACGTGAACTCGGCCTCCGGAACCCGCAGCTCCTCGCCGCCGCCCCGACCGCGCCGCCGGCCCGCCCGCCGGGCCGGGTCGCCGCCGGGCTGCCGTGCGACCGAGTCACCACCGGGCTGCCGTGCGGCCATCTCGTCGCGGGCGTTGGTGAACCGGCGGAACCGATCGCCCACCCGGGGGCGCTCTGTGCTCACGAGGATCCTCCGACGACGAACGCGGCGACGGTCGCCGCCGTCATGGCCAGCGCGGCGAGGCCGGCGCGTTTCCACATCGCCGGCAGATCCCGCGTCGTCACCACCGGATCCGGCGGCAACCCATACACCTCCGGCTCATCCAACAACAGGAA
>NZ_JBFAPG010000705.1:0-2263 GCF_040675595.1 Micromonospora sp. NPDC049580 | reverse complement strand
TCGCCACCCGCGTCTACGCCACCAGCTGACCCCACCCAGCACCACCACCGACAAGGGCCGGACCCCACCACGGGGCCCGGCCCTTTCGGCATGCCCCGGGTCAGCGATCCCTGCCGGTGCGGGCCGGCTCCGCGGACTGCGCCGGCTCGGCCGCACTCACGCGGTGGGCCCGTCGGCGTAGCCACCACGTGCTGGCCAGCCCTGCGAGCACCGCGAGGACCAGGCCGGCCCAGGAGATGTCCTTGAGCCAGTGCTCGGCGGCCCGGCCGACGGTGAACAGCAGGTACGTGGTGCCGAACGCCCACACCAGCCCGCCGGCGGCGTTGGCCAGGAGGAACCGCCGGTACGGCACGTGCAGTGCCCCGGCGAGCGGGCCGGCCAGGATCCGCAGCAGCGCCACGAACCGGCCGAAGAACACCGCCCAGACGCCGTGCCGGGCGAAGCTCTGCTCGGCCCGGGCTAGCTGGGCGGGGCCGAGATGGCGGGGGAAGCGTCGGCCCAGCCGGGCCAGCAGCGGGCGGCCGCCGCGGCGACCCACCGCGTACCCGATGGAGTCGCCCACGATCGCTCCGGTAGCGGCGGCCGTGGCCACCCATTCCGGCTCCACCACTCCGGTGGCCGCGAGCAGGGCCGAGCTGACCAGGACGATCTCACCGGGCAGGGGTACCCCCATGCTCTCCACGCCGATCACCCCGGCGACGAGCAGGTAGACCGCGATCGGCGGCAGCGACACGAGCCAGTGCTGGACGTCGAACACGGTTGACCCTCCTCCGACCGGACCTCGAACCCTACCCGCGGCGGCCTGCCCGACCGGCCCCTCGACGAAGACCCGGCAGGCGGGTGGTGCGGGCACGCGCACACCCCCTATCCATCCTAGGAGGCTAGGGGTGAAGCGATGGGCGAACCGTGCGCCGAGTTGCGAAACTAGCAAGACGGACGTACGGTTTTGTTTGAGAGCGGGAATCGTCGGTAAGTGTCACCTAACCTCGGCGGCACCTCGGCCGGTGCGACACACTGCTCAGGACTACTCACGGTCGCTGGTGTGAAGGAGTACGACGTGGCGAGCCTCGACACCTTCGGTGCGAAGACCCAGCTACGCGTCGGAGACGCGAGCTACGAGATTTTCAAGATCGACAAGGTGGACGGCCACGATCGGCTGCCGTACAGCCTGAAGATCCTCCTGGAGAACCTGCTGCGGACCGAGGACGGCGCGAACATCACCGCCGACCACATCCGCCAGCTCGGCGGGTGGGACCCGACCGCCGACCCGAGCGTGGAGATCCAGTTCACCCCGGCGCGGGTGCTCATGCAGGACTTCACCGGCGTGCCCTGCGTGGTCGACCTGGCCACCATGCGCGAGGCGGTACGTGAGCTGGGTGGCGACGCCACCAAGGTCAACCCCCTCGCCCCCGCCGAGCTGGTCATCGACCACTCGGTGATCGCCGACCTGTTCGGTCGCGAGGACGCGTTCGCCCGCAACGTCGAGCTGGAGTACGAGCGCAACAGGGAGCGCTACCAGTTCCTGCGCTGGGGCCAGACCGCGTTCAACGAGTTCAAGGTCGTCCCCCCGGGCACCGGCATCGTGCACCAGGTCAACATCGAGTACCTGGCCCGCACCATCATGGAGCGCAACGGCCAAGCGTACCCGGACACTGTGGTCGGCACCGACTCGCACACCACGATGGTCAACGGCCTGGGCGTGCTGGGCTGGGGCGTCGGCGGCATCGAGGCCGAGGCCGCGATGCTCGGCCAGCCGGTCAGCATGCTGATCCCGCGCGTGGTGGGCTTCAAGCTGTCCGGCGAGATGCCGGCCGGCACCACCGCCACCGACCTGGTGCTCACCATCACCGAGATGCTGCGCAAGCACGGCGTGGTCGGCAAGTTCGTCGAGTTCTACGGCCCCGGCGTGAGCGCCGTGCCGCTGGCCAACCGGGCCACCATCGGCAACATGTCCCCGGAGTACGGCTCCACCGTCGCGATCTTCCCGATCGACGGCGAGACGATCCGCTACCTGGAGCTGACCGGCCGCGACGCCGCGCAGGTCGCGCTCGTCGAGGCGTACGCCAAGGAGCAGGGCCTCTGGCACGACCCGAAGGCGGAGCCGGACTACTCGGAGCGCCTGGAGCTGGACCTGGGCTCCATCGAGCCGTCGCTCGCTGGCCCGAAGCGTCCGCAGGACCGGGTGCCGCTGGGCGCCGCCAAGACGCTGTTCCGCTCGGCGCTGACCGACTACGTCGCCGAGGAATCCGACGTTGAGCGTGAC
>NZ_JBFAPG010000704.1:0-2263 GCF_040675595.1 Micromonospora sp. NPDC049580 | reverse complement strand
CGGCCGGTGCCGGGCCGCCACAATGGCCCGGGGGGCGGATGTGGCCGTCCGGTGAGGAGGGCGACGTGCACGTGCTGGGCAGCCGCCGACGAAGCCAGCCGGCCCCCGCGCATGTCGTGTGGCGGTCGCTGCGTGACCCGTACGAGGCTGGCAGTCGTCCGTGGCTGGAGTTGCGCGACGACGAGGTGCCACCCCGGGTGGTGGCGGGCTACGCACCGGTGCTGCTGGTGTGGTCGTCGCTGTGGCCGCACCGACCGCTGGACCAGATCCGCTTCGACGTGACGCACGGCTTGCCCGGCGGGGACTGCACGCTGCGCTGGACCCTGACCACCGAGGCGGACCTACCGAGCGAGAGCACCCTCGGCTACCTGCGGCACCGCCTCAACTACCTGATCAACAACCGCCTCCGCCTCTCCTACGGCCAGTAACCCCCAGCTGGTGTTGATCATGAAGTTGTTGCCCTCGAACTCGGCGTGTCGGGGCGATAACTTCATGATCAACGGATCTGGTGGGGTGGGAGTGTCCGGGGAGCGGGTTGGGGTTCGACGTTTCCGGTGAGCGGTGCCGGGGCGGCACCGGAGACAGGAGGCCACTGTGAAGTACATGATTCTGCTCTACGGGTCGCAGCAGGACTATGACGTGCTGTCGGGGCGGGCTTCCGACCGGCCAGCCATGTCCGCCGAGCAGATCGCGGCCGTGCACCGGCACATGGAGACGTTCCACCAGGCGCTCGCCGAATCCGGGGAACTGGTCGACGCGCGGGGCCTCAGCGAGCCGGTGCACACCCGTCGCGTGCAGGTACGTGACCGGGCGTCCGTGGTCACCGACGGCCCGTACCCGGAGACGCAGGAGGTGCTCGCGGGTTACACGATCGTGGAGTGCGCCAGCTTCGACCGGGCCACCGAGATCGCCGCCGGCCTGGTCGACCCGGACACCCCCGGCGCGTACGTGGACGTGCGGCCGGTGCTGGACGGCGTCGAGGACCTGGCCGGCTGACCGGTGTCGGCAACGCCCGCCGAGGATCTGCTGCGCGAGCTGGCGCCGCAGGTCCTCGGCGCGCTGGTCCGCCGCTTCGGGCACTTCGACACCGCCGAGGACGCGGTGCAGGAGGCGCTGATCGCGGCGGCGGACGGTTGGCCGCGCGACGGCGTACCGGAGAATCCCCGCGCGTGGTTGATCACCGTCGCGTCCCGGCGGCTCACCGACCTGCTCCGGCGTGACCAGGCGCGGACGCGGCGGGAGGAGACGGTGGCGCGCTGGGTGTTGCCGGAGCAGTGGTTGGCGCCGGCCGCCGACCGGCCCCCGGCGGATGCCGACGACACGCTCATCCTGCTGTTCCTGTGCTGCCACCCGGCGCTCACGGCGGCGTCGCAGATCGCGCTGACGCTGCGCGCGGTGGGCGGGTTGAGCACCGCCGAGGTGGCCCGCGCGTTCCTGGTTCCGGAGGCGACGATGACCCGGCGGATCAGCCGGGGTAAGCAGCGCATCCGCGACAGTGGCCTGCGGTTCGCGCCACCGACCGGGGCGGAGCGCGCCGACCGGGTCGCCGCGGTGCTGCACGTGCTCTACCTGGTCTTCACCGAGGGGTACGCGCGTACCGCCGGCCCGGGGCTGCTGCGCGCCGACCTGACCGCCGAGGCGATCCGACTGACGCGGCTGGTGCACCGGCTGCTGCCCGACGACCCCGAGGTCGCGGGGCTGCTCGCGTTGATGCTGCTCACCGACGCCCGCGCGCCGGCGCGGATCGGCGCCCACGGCGAGTTGGTGCCGATGGCCGAGCAGGACCGCAGCCGGTGGCGGGCCGACCAGATCGCCGAGGGGGTCGCCCTGATCACCGGGGCGCTGCCGCGCGGGGTCGTCGGGCCGTACCAGCTCCAGGCGGCCATCGCGGCCGTGCACGACGAGGCGCCCACCGCGGCGGCCACCGACTGGGCGCAGATCACCGCCCTGTACGAGGTGCTGCTCGGCCTGTCCGACAATCCGGTAGTGGCGCTCAACCACGCCGTGGCGGTGGCCATGAGCCGGGGCGCGCCGGCCGGCCTGGCGCTGCTGGCCGACCTGGCCGACGACGTCCGGTTGGCCGACGATCCGCGGCTGCCGGCCGCCCGCGCCCACCTGTGGGAGCTGACCGGCGAGCGGGTCGCGGCGCGGGAGGCGTACCGGATGGCGGCGGCACGCTCGACGAACCTGGCGCAGCAGCGCTACCTCAACGCCCGCGCGGACCGTTTGGCGGACGACCCGCCGGCCGCCGGCTGAGCCGGCG
>NZ_JBFAPG010000703.1:0-2268 GCF_040675595.1 Micromonospora sp. NPDC049580 | reverse complement strand
CGGGCCCCGGGTAGAGGGGCCCGTCGCCGTTTCGGAGAGGATGACCTGATGAGTTCCCTGTTCACTCCCCTGGCCCTGCGCGGGGTCACCCTGCCCAACCGGATCGCCATGGCGCCGATGTGCCAGTACTCGGCCGGACCGGACGGCCTGCCCACCGACTGGCACCGCATCCACCTTGGCAGCCGCGCGGTCGGCGGGGCCGGGCTGGTGCTGACCGAGGCGACCGCCGTACTCCCCGAGGGTCGGATCACCCCGCAGGACACCGGGTTGTGGTCCGACGCGCACGTGGACGCCTGGCGACCGATCACCGCGTTCGTCGCCGCCCACGGTGCGGTGCCGGCCGTCCAGCTCGCGCACGCCGGTTTCAAGGCCTCCACCTACCGGCCGTGGGCGCCGGAGCGCGGCGGAGTGCCGGACGCCGAGGGCGGCTGGACGCCCGTCGCCCCCGGGTCCGAGCCGTTCACGCCCGGCTACCGGACGCCGACCGCCCTCGACGCGGCGGGTATCGCCAGGGTGGTCGAGGCGTTCGCCGCAGGCGCCGAGCGGGCCCTCGCCGCCGGCTTCGCCGCCGTGGAGATCCACGCCGCGCACGGTTACCTGCTCAACGAGTTCCTGTCGCCGCTGACCAACCACCGCACCGACGCGTACGGCGGCGATCGGGCCGCCCGGATGCGGCTCACCCTGGAGGTCGCCCGCGCCGTGCGCGCCGCGGTCGGCGAGAGCGTGCCGGTGCTCACCCGGATCTCCGCCACCGACTGGGTCGAGGGCGGCTGGACCGTCGAGGACAGCGTGGTGCTCGCCGGTGAGCTGGCCGGCGTCGGCGTCGACCTGGTCGACGCCTCCTCCGGCGGCGTCAGCCCGGACCAGCGCATCCCGCTCGGCCCCGGCTACCAGGTGCCGCTGGCCGCCCAGATTCGCCGTGAGGCGGGCGTGCCGACCGGCGCGGTCGGCCTGATCGTCGAGCCGGAGCACGCCGAGGAGATCGTCGCCAACGGCGAGGCCGACCTGGTGCTGCTCGGCCGGGAACTGCTGCGCGACCCGTACTGGCCGCGCCGCGCCGCCGCGAAGCTCGGCGTCGCGTACAGCGGACCCGCCCAGTACGCCCGCGCCTGATCCGAACCCCGTACGGGCGGCTGCCGTCACCGGCAGCCGCCCGACCGTCAGCCGGCCAGGTGCGACCAGTCGCCCTCCAGCTCCCGCCAGGTGCCCTGCGCCGCCACCGCCCCGGTGTGCAACACCACCACGTGGTCGGCGCGGACCAGCGCGGCACGCTTCGCGGTCGATCCGACCACGGTCACCCCGTGCGCCCGCAGCGCCCGCCACAGCGCCAGCTCGGTGGTGACGTCCAGCGCCGACGACACGTCGTCGGCGACCAGCAGTTCGGTACGCGGTGCCAGCGCCCGGGCCAGCGCCAGCCGCTGTAGCTGGCCGCCGGAGAGCCGGGTGCCCTTGTGCCCGATGAGCAGACCCAGCCCACCGCCGGCGGCGGCCAGGTCGTGGTCGAGCTGGGCGGTGCTGACCGCGCCGGCCGCGTCCACCTGGTGGCCGAGCGCGATGTTGTCGGCCACCGTGCCGGAGAGCACCCGGGGCAACTGGCCGACGTAGCCGACCTGGTTGGGGCGCAGGAACAGCTCGGGCTCGGTGACCGGGTCGCCGTTCCACGACAGCTCGCCGGTGTGGTGCACGATGCCGGCCAGCGCCCGCAGCAGCGAGGATTTGCCCGACCCGACCGGCCCCACGACCAGCACCAACTGCCCGCGCTGCACCGTCAGGTCCACGTCCCGGACGGCGACCGTGCCGTCGGAGTGCACCACCGAGAAGCGGCGCAGCTCCAACCGGCGCAGCGGGTGCCGGGGCGGCGACGTCGGCGCGGGCGCGGTCCCGGCGGCCAGGTCGACCGCCGGCACCGCCGCCGTGTACGCGCCCACGCCAGTCATCGCCACCGTCCGGCGGGTCCACACCCGCGCCGACGGCAGCTGGGAGATCAACGACGCGGTGGTCCAGGCGAACCACCGGGCCGCGCCCAGCGTGGAGACCGCCACCAGCACCGCGCCGGCCGACAGCTCGCCGCCCAGGTAGAGGGCCCACGCGCCGATCGGCAGCAGGCCACTGGCCACCGACGGCGTCGACCGCGACCACACCTGCACGGAGATCTCCCGTCGCTGCCGGTCACTGCGCAGCGCGTCCAGGACGGCGAGGTGACGCAGCACCGCCGCCGTGGCGCCGGCGAGCTTCACCGTCCGCGCCGCGGAGAGCGCCGAGACCAGG
>NZ_JBFAPG010000702.1:0-2278 GCF_040675595.1 Micromonospora sp. NPDC049580 | reverse complement strand
CGGGCACGACCTGGGCGTACCGCTGCTGGGCACGCCCGCGCAGGCAGGCGCGGGCGACCCGGCCGCGGCCCCGGCGCACTACCGGCACCACCCCGACGACCCGATCGTGATCACCCACACCTCCGGGACGACCGGGGTGCCCAAGGCGGTGCTGCACTCACACGCCAGCCTCTTCGCCGCCACCCGGCACCTGCTCACCATGCCGCAGGCGCAGGGCACCCGCCGGATCCTCAACGCGTTGCCCGCGCCGCACACCGCCACCGTGCTGATGGTCAACCAGGCGCTGGGCAACCGCGCGGAGATGTTCCTCCTGTCCGAGCAGGGCGGCGAGCGGGTGCTCGACGCCATCCAGCGCTGGCGCCCCGACGGGGTGTTCGGTTTCTCGGTCACCTGGGCCGAGCTGGCCCGCTTCGACCTGTCCGGGTACGACCTGGACTCGGTGCGGCTGTGGTTCAACACCGGCGACTGCTCGCACGAGCCGCACATCCGCCGGCTGGTCGCGACCGGCTGGCGGGACACCGTCACCCGCGACGGCGTGGCCCGGGTGCCCGGCTCGGTCTTCATCGACGGGCTGGGCTCCAGCGAGATGGGGCACTCCATGTTCCACGTCACCCACCGCGCCGACACCGACCGGTACGGCCGCTGCATCGGCCGGCCGTACGAGTTCGCCCGGGTCGCGGTGCTCGACGCCGAGGGCGAGCCGGTGCCGGTCGGCGAGGTGGGTTTCCTGGGCGTCGACTCGCCGTCGCTGTTCCGGGGCTACTGGAACGACTCGGTCACCACCTACCGGTTCCGCCAGCGCGGCTGGTACCTCACCGGTGACCTGGTCCGGGCCGACGCCGACGGCCGCTACTACCACCTGGACCGGGCCGTCGACTCGGTCGACGCCGGAGACGGCCGGCGGTTCTTCACCGCCCTGTCCGAGGAGAATATCCTCGCCACCTGCCCGGACGTCACCGACTGCACTGTGGTGATCGTCGCAGAGGCCGGCGGTGTGGCCACCGACGTGCTGCTGGAGTTGGCGGCCGGGGCCGACGAGGCCGAGGACCGCACCGAACGGGTCCGCGCCGCGCTCGGCGCGGACGTCGGCGCCACGCTGCGCCGGGTGGTGCCGGTGCGCTCGGACGACATCCCGGTCACCGTGACCGGCAAGGTCCGCAAGGTGGCCCTGCGCGAGCGCTACCTGAGCGAGGCGTCGTCGTGAGCGGGCGATCCGGAGCGCCGTCGTGACGGCCTTGATCACCGGGATGGGTCTGTTCACCCCGGTCGGGCGGGGCGTCGAGGAGACCTTCGACGCGCTGACCACCGGCCGTTCCGGGCTGACCCGGCCGCCCGACGGGCATCCGGCGCGGGGGTCGCTGGACGTCGCCGGTCTGCTGCCGGACATCGACCCGCGCAGCGTCGTGTCCGGGCCGGAGAGCCGCGTGCTGGACCGGATCGTGGTGCTCGCCCTGCTCGCCGCCGCCGACGCGCTCGCCGACGCCGGCATCGAGGTGGGCCGCGACGTCGATGAGTCCCGGATCGGCGTGATCGTCGGCGGGGTCGGCGGGATGGCCACCCTGGAGACCCAGGTGCTCGCCCGCGCCGCCCGGGGCCGCGCGGCGGTCAGCCCGTACCTGCTCACCGGCATCCTGCCGAACATGCCGGCGGCGCGGATCGCCATCGCGCACGGCATCCGGGGCTACAGCTCGTCGGTCGGCACGGCCTGCGCGTCCGGCGCGCAGGCGGTCGCCGACGCGGTCCGGTTGATCCGGGCGGGGGAGGCCGACGTGGTGGTCTGCGGGGCCAGCGAGGCGCCGCTCTTCCCCACCTTCGCCGACACCTTCGGCAACGCGCGGGCGCTGGCCCGCGCCGGGGACGACCCGTCCCGGGCGAGCCGGCCGTTCGACACGTCCCGCTCCGGGTTCGTGCTGGCCGAGGGCGCGGCGCTGCTGGTGCTCGAACGTGCCGAGCACGCCGCCGCACGCGGTGCCACCGGGTACGCCGAGGTGGCCGGCTACGGCGCGACCACCGACGCGTACCACCCGACCGCCCCGCGCCCCGACGGCGCCGGCGCGGCCGCGTGCATCCGCGGCGCGCTGCGCAGCTCGGGCGTGCCCGCTGCCGCGGTCGGCTACGTCAACGCGCACGGCACCGGCACGAAGCTCGGCGACATCGCCGAGGCCACCGCCCTCGCGGACGTCTTCGGCGACGGCGGCGTGCCGGTTACCTCGTCCGCCATCACCAGCACGAACTCCGTCCGGTTCCGGTCGATTTCGGTGGTGGTCGAGGCGGCCGG
>NZ_JBFAPG010000701.1:0-2279 GCF_040675595.1 Micromonospora sp. NPDC049580 | reverse complement strand
GCGTACGTCCGCTCGGCGAGGGTGTCGGGCAGCTCGTTGAGCACCTCGTAGAGGATCTGCACACCCTGGTTGGGCAGGCCCACCTCGTACGCGTCTCGGGCAGCCGGGGGCCGCAGCCCTGCCGCCGCCGTCTCCGTCGGACTACCCGTCCCTGACCGGGGCGGTGCCGCCGCCGAGCGGCTGGGGGGCCACCGGCCCGAGCGGGGCGGGTACGGGTTGGGCACCGGCGCAGCCGAGCTGGCCGCCGGCCGACGCGCCGGCCACTCCACCCACGCCGCCCGCGCCACCGGCGCCGGCCACTCCGCCCGCACCACCCGTTCCGTCGACAGCACCGGTCCCGCCGGCCGTGGGTGCTCTCGTCGGGCCAGGAAGTGACACGTCGCCGCCGACCTCCGGCACTCCGGCCACCGGCACGCTGTCGGGGGCCATCCCAGCCGGAGCGACGGGCACCCCCGCCTTAGCGACGGGCACCGCAACCGGGGCGACGGGCTTCCCAGCCGGAGCGGCGCCGGCCGACGAGCCTGTCCCAGGTCCGGTCACCGACCCGCCGGTCGCGTCGGGCGGCGTCGACCTGGACCTGCCGTTCTCCCTGGACCGCCCGGCGGCAGCAGCCACGCCCACCGACCGACCGACCCCGGCAGGCCCGCCCGCCACAGGTCCGGTGACGGCAGATCCCAGCACGGCAGGCCCGACCACCGCAGGGCCGACCACCGCAGGCCCGAGCACCGCAGGGCCGACCACCGCAGGTCCGAGCATCGCAGGCCCGGCAGCGGCGGTGCCGGTGCCGGTGCCGGTGCCGCAGGCTGGCGGAGCAGCCGGTGCCGGGGAGGACGGCCCTGCCGTCGGGGCGGCACGGCCGGCAACCGAGTCGCCCTGGGCGTATCCGCCGCAGCGGCCGGCCAGCCCGCCCCCGTCGGCCGAGGACCAGGCCACCGTCGCGCCGCCGCCGATTCCCGCGCCGCCCGTCCCACCGCCACCGCCCGCCGTCGACCAGGGCACTGGAGCGGGGCAGACGTACGCCGGCCAGACCTACGCCGGTCAGACGTACTCGCCGACGATTCCCGGCCAGGCCGGCCCGGCACCGGTCGAGCCGCCGCAGCAGGGCGCGGTGGCGACCCCGCCGCCGGGGCCGTTCCCGCCGTCGCCGGGTTGGTATCCGCCGCCCTGGCAGCAGGGCGCGGCCGCGGTTCCACCGGCACCGCCTCAGCAGTACCAGGAGACCGACCCGGTGGCGCGGGTGCCGGCCACCGGTTACCCGGACGCCACCTGGACTCCGGAGACCACGGCCGCGCCGACGGCCGAGGACTTCGCCCGCCGCCGGCAGGTACGGCCCGCCGACCCGGTGGCGACCATGGGCGTACGCGCGGTGGTCAACAAGATGGGTCTGCTCCGGCTCTCGCCGGGGCGGCACGAGCAGGAGCTCAAGCGGGACATCGAGATGGTGCGCCGCAACTTCGGCGGACTGCGGCAGGTGACCGTGGTCAACCCGAAGGGCGGCGCCGGCAAGACGGTGGCCATCCTGCTGCTGGCCATGACGTTCGGGCAGAAGCGTGGCGGCTATGTGCTGGCCTGGGACAACAACGAGACCCAGGGCACGCTCGGCATGCGGGCCCAGCAGGACTTCCACTCCCGCACGGTGCGGGACATGCTGCGCGACCTCGGGCAGTTCCAGGGCGCGCACGGTCGGGTCGGTGACCTGTCGCAGTACGTCCGCTCGCAGGGCGAGGGAATGTTCGACGTCCTGGCCTCGGACGAGTCGGCGACCGGTGGCGAGATGCTGACCGCTGCCGCGTTCGCCGAGATCCGCGAGGTGGTCAGCCGGTTCTACAAGCTGATCTTCGTGGACACCGGGAACAACGTGCGGGCGCAGAACTGGCAGGCGTCGATGGATGCCACCGACCAGCTCGTGGTCACCATGTCGGCCCGTAACGACTCGGCGGAGACGGCCGCCCGGATGCTCGACCACCTGGAGCAGAGCGGCCGGCAGCGGCTGGTCCGGCAGGCGGTGACGGTGGTGTCGATGCCGCCGTCGCGCAAGGAGATCGACCTTCCGGCCATCCAGGAGCACTTCGCGGCCCGAACCAGGGCGGTGCTGCTGGCGCCGTACGAGCGACTCATCGACAGCGGCGAGCCGATCCGGTACGGCGCGCTCTCCGCGGCCACCCGCGACGCCTGGTTGAAGATCGCCGCCGCGGTCGCCGAGGGGAGGTACGCCCGCGCGACGTCGAGCAGATAGGCGCCCCGATACTCCGCCGGCAGCCGCCGCCACGCCTCCCGCC
>NZ_JBFAPG010000700.1:0-2283 GCF_040675595.1 Micromonospora sp. NPDC049580 | reverse complement strand
GCCTCGTCGAGGCTCCACGGGCGGTAGTGGACAGCTGCCCGCCACGAAGGCGGGGCCGCCGCCTGGCTGCGCCCGTACGACCAGGGTAGTGCGGTCTGGTCGGTACGGCATACGTGCAGCTCAGGCGGCGTGGCGAGCGGGAAGTCAGCTGGGCTGCTTCTCCCGCTTCTCCTTGATCTTGGCCTTCTTGCCGCGCAGCTCGCGCAGGTAGTAGAGCTTGGCGCGACGCACGTCACCGCGGGTCACGATCTCGATCCGGTCGATGCCCGGGCCGTTGAGCGGGTAGGTCCGCTCGACGCCGACGCCGAAGCTGACCTTGCGGACCGAGAAGGTCTCGCGCAGACCGTCACCCTGGCGGCGGATCACGACGCCCTGGAAGATCTGGACACGGGACCGGTTGCCCTCGACGACCCGCGCGTGCACCTTGACGGTGTCACCGGCACGGAAGTCGGGAAGGTCGGTCCGCTTCGACTGGGCGTCAAGGGCGTCCAGGATGTTCATCGCTGCGTCCTCGTAAGGCTCACGGCGCACCGTCACTCGGTGCGCGGGTGGGTGATTCTGATTCCCGGGTGGTGGTCGGCGGGCCGACCCCGGTCGGGGATCCTCGCAGCCGCCCGCGGGCGCGGACGGATGCGGCAACCCCCCTACTTTGCCACATCCCCCGGCGGTGGCCGAAATCCGGCCCGCTCCAGCGCCGCGATGTCCCGTTTGTCGAGCCGCTCGGGCGGCAGCGCGGCCAGCAGGTCCGGGCGCTGGGACGCGGTCCGCAGCAGCCCCTCCTCGCGCCGCCAGCGCGCGATCTTGCCGTGGTCGCCGGAGCGGAGCACCTCCGGGACGTCGTGCCCGCGCCAGCTCGGAGGCTTCGTGTAGATCGGGGCCTCCAGCAGCCCGTGCGCGTGCGACTCCTCGTCCAGCGAGCCGGCGTTGCCCAGCACCCCGGGCAGCAGTCGGGTGACCGCCTCCAGGATCACCAGCACGGCGACCTCGCCGCCGAAGAGGACGTAGTCGCCGAGCGACACCTCGGTGACCGGCATCCGGGTGGCGGCGTGCGCCAGGACCCGCTGGTCGATCCCCTCGTACCGGCCGCAGGCGAAGAGCAGGTGCGGCTCGGCGGCCAGCTCGTGCGCCATGGCCTGGGTGAACGGCACGCCGGCCGGCGACGGCACGAGCAGCCGGGGCGGCGGGGCCTCGGCCGGGGCGAGCGCGTCCAGCGCCGCACCCCACGGCTCGGGACGCATCACCATGCCCGGGCCGCCGCCGTAGGGGGTGTCGTCGACCGTGCGGTGCACGTCGTGGGTCCAGGTCCGCAGGTCGTGCACGGCGAGCTGGAGTACGCCGTTGGCCCGCGCCCGTCCGATCAGCGACAGGTCCAGCGGGGCGAAGTACTCCGGAAAGATCGACACGACGTCGACGCGCATGGGGTGGTCCTAAAGATCGAGCAGTCCGGCCGGCGGGTCGACGATCACACGTCCACCGGCCAGGTCGACCTCCGGAACGATCGCCCGGACGAACGGGATCAGCGCGGTACGTCCCTCGGGGCGCCGCAGCACCAGCAGGTCGGACGACGGCGCGTGGTCGATGCGGGCCACCTCACCCAGCTGCTCACCGGTCGGGGTGACCACGGCCAGCCCGACCAGCTGGTGATCGTGGAACTCCTCCGGATCCTCCGGAGGCTCCACGTCGGCGCTGTCCACCACGAGCAGCGTCCCGCGCAGCGCCTCGGCGGTGTTGCGGTCCAGGATGCCCTCGAACGCGATCAGCACCCGGCCCTGGTGGAAGCGGGCTTCCTCGATGGTCAGCTTCGCGGGAACCCGGAACGGCACGCCCGGCTCATCGGCGGCTGAAGGGGGCGTCGCCCCCGGCTCAGTGCGCAGCACTGCACCGGGGGCGAACCGTGCTTCGGGCTCGTCGGTCCGCACTTCCACGGTGACCTCACCGCGGACGCCGTGCGGCTTGCCGATCCTTCCGACGACGAGCTGCATCAGTACGAGTCGACGATGTCGACGCGTACGCCGCGCCCGCCGATGGAGCCGATCACCTGGCGCAGCGCCTTGGCGGTCCGGCCGGACCGCCCGATCACCGTGCCGAGGTCCTCGGGGTGCACGCGGACTTCCAGCCGCTTGCCCCGACGGGAATCGACCATCCGCACCCGGACGTCATCCGGGTGATCGACGATGCCCTTGACCAGGTGCTCCAACGCCGGACGCAGAGGCATGTCAGGCCTGCTCACCGGCGTCGGCGGTGGCAGCCGGAGCCTCGGCCGGAGCCTCGGTCTTCGGCGCC
>NZ_JBFAPG010000699.1:0-2294 GCF_040675595.1 Micromonospora sp. NPDC049580 | reverse complement strand
CTGAGCCCGGGGGCCGTCGGGTAGCGGGCCGGGCTGACGCCCAGGAAACGCCGGAAGTGACGGCTCAGGTGCGCCTGGTCGAAGAACCCGGCGGCGGTGGCGGCCTCGGCGGGGCGCTGACCCGCGAGGAGCAGGCGACGCGCCAGCTCGACCCGGCGACCGGTCAGGTACGAGTGTGGTGGCAGCCCGTGTGCGCGTGTGAAGGCCCGGACCAGGTGGGTCGGGTGGGCGTGCAGCAGCTCGGCGGCCTCGCGCAGTGTGACGCCGTCGACGGTCCGGGCGTCCAGCAGCTCACGTAGCCGGTCGGCGAGGCCGGGCATCCCCGGCGCGGTGCTGACCGGCGCCCGTCCGCGGAGTTGCGTGCGCAGCCGGTCCAGGATGAGCGCGAGTCGGCTCTCGGCCTCGAACTCCTCACCCGGCGTGGCGAGCACGTGGTGCAGGTGGTGGATCCGGTCCCGCAGACGCGGATCGGCCAGGTCCGGTTCGTCCACCGCCCGGCCGACCAGGTCGGGGGCGAGGGCCGAGGTGTCGAGGTACAGGACCCGTTTGCGAAAGCCGCTCGCCGTGGCGGAGCGGCCGTCGTGCGGCACGTACGGCGGCAGCAGGGTGACCGATGTGCGCAGCGCGCCGTGCCGGTGCCGGTCGAGGTCGAAGCGGACCGCGCCGTCGTCGACGATCAGCAGCGTCCACACGTCGTGGACGTGCCGTGGGTACGCGTGGTCCACGAAATGGGCGTGGAAGACCTCGGCGACCCCGGCGACGGCGGGTCGCCACGCGCTGACCTGCGAGCCGGCCGGGCGGGTGGCCACGCTAAGAACGTACAAGACCGGTGGGTGTCGGCACCGGCAGGCTCGACGCCATGACCGAACCGATCCGATTTCCCACCAAGATCGCCGTGCTGCTCCGCAACGACCTGGTCGGCTGGCAGCGACTCAACGTCACCGCCTTTCTGGTCAGTGGCGTCGCGCACGCCGAGCCGGAGCTGCTGGGCGAGGAGTACCGCGACGCGGACGGCACCCCGTACCTGCCGATGTTCGGCCAGCCGGTGCTGGTCTTCGCCGGCGACCGGGCGACCCTGACCAACGCGCACTCGCGGGCTCTCGCTCGCGGGCTGCGGCTCGCGGTGTTCACGTCCGAGCTGTTCGCCACCGGCAACGACCGGGACAACCGGGCCGCCGTGCAGGCGGTCGGCCGGGAGAAGCTCGACCTGGTGGGGCTGGCCCTGCACGCGCCGCGCACCGTGGTGGACAAGGTCCTCAAGGGCGCGGCCATGCACCCGTGAGCCCATCCGGCGCGGCGAAGACATTGATATCAATGGGTACGACTCCCGGCGCCCCGCGCCGTCGTCGAGTGCGGCTCCTACTCCAACCCCAACAACGGCTGCACGGACGAGCGCGAGGACGCGATCGCGGCGTACACCCACGCGCTCGCCTGGTGCCTCACCGGCGACTCCCGGTACGGGCAGAAGGCGATCCAGATCATGGACGCCTGGTCGGCGACGATCACCTCGCACACCGGCAGCAACGGACCCCTGCAGACCGGCTGGGCGGCCTCGACCTGGCCCCGGGCCGCCGAGATCATCAAGTACACCTACGGGAGCTGGCCCAACGCCAACCGGTTCGCCACCATGCTGCGCAACGTCTACCTGCCGGTGGTCCGCAACGGCTCGAACAGCAACGGCAACTGGGAACTGACCATGATGGAGGCCGCCGTCGGCATCGCCGTCTTCCTGGAGGGCCGCACCGCCTACGACGCGGCGGTCACCCGCTTCCTCAACCGCACCCGCGCCTTCATCTACCTGCCCAGCGACGGCGCGCTGCCGTACACCGTGCCCGGCAGCGGCCTGGACACCAGCTCGGAGATCATCGGCTACTGGCAGGGCCAGTCCACCTTCGTCGCCGGCCTCGCGCAGGAGACCTGCCGGGACTTCGTCCACACCGGGTACGGGATCTCCGCCATCTCGCACGTCGCGGAGACCTCCCGCATCCAGGGCCGCGACCTGTACCCGCAGGTCGGTGAGCGGCTGCGGCAGGCGCTCGGCCTGCACTCGCGCTACCAACTCGGCGAGGCGGCACCCTCCTGGCTCTGCGGCGGCACCCTCACCCGGGGCCTCGGCCCCGTCACCGAGGTCGGCTTCAACGCGCTGAGCAACCGGCTGGGCACCGTCATGACCAACACGCAGACCCTCACGCTGCAACAGCGACCCGCCGGCATCAACAACCTCTTCGTCGCCTGGGAGACGCTGACCCACGCGAGCAACCCCAACTGACCGCGCCGCGGCGGGCCGGCGTCGA
>NZ_JBFAPG010000698.1:0-2304 GCF_040675595.1 Micromonospora sp. NPDC049580 | reverse complement strand
CCTCGCACCCGCTCGGGTGTGGGGCCACCGGCGCGTCGACCGGGGGGGCCGGCCGGGCTCAGGCGATGACGGACGGCTCCCGCCATCGCTGCCGGCCGGTCCGGTCCAGGTCGTAGCGGACCGTGGCGATCCGCTCCACGGCCTCCACCAGGTCGGCGGCCGGCAGGGTGAACGGCAGCCGCAGGAAGCGTTCCAGGGTGCCGTCCAGACCGAACCGGGGGCCGGGCGCGAGCCGGACACCGACCTCCTCGGCGGCGCGGGCGAGCGCGCTGGAGACCGGGCCGTCCAGTTCGGCCCAGAGGGTCACGCCGCCGCGCGGCACGGTCACCCGCCAGTCCGGAAGTCGGTGCGCCAGCGCGGCCAGCAACGCGTCGCGCTGGGCGGTGAGCTGGGCCCGGCGGGCGGCGACGATGGCCGCCGCGTCGTTGAGCAGGTGCACCGCGACCAGCTGGTCGAGCACCGGGCTGGACATGTCCACGCCGACCCGGACGGCGGCCAGCCGCTGCACCTGCGGCGCGGAGGCGCGTACCCAGCCGATGCGCAGGCCACCCCAGTACGGCTTGCTCATCCCCCCGATGCTCACCACCCGGGAGTGCCGGTCGAATGTGGCCGTGGGCGGGGGCAGCTCGGTGTCGTCCAGCGGCAGGTCCACGAAGGACTCGTCGACGATCAGGTCGGTGCCGACGGCGTGGGCGGCGGCGACCACCTGCTCGCGCAACGCGGACGGCATCAGGTGCCCGGTCGGGTTCTGGAACTCCGGAATCAGGTACGCCAGCTTGGGCCGGGTCTGCCGCAGGCTGCCCAGCAGCAGGTCGGGTTCCCAGCCACCGGCGTCGGAGGACAGCCCGTGTGTCGTGATCCGGGCCCGCCGGCTGGCCAGCGCGGCGAGCGCGTTGGGGTAGGTCGGGGATTCGACGAGCACGCTCCCGCCGGGCGCCAGGGCGAGGCGCAGCACCAGGTCCAGGGCGTGCTGGGTGCCACTGGTGACCATGATCTGGTCGGCCGAGGTGGGCAACCCCCGCGCGGTGTAGCCGGCGGCCACCGCCGCGCGCAGCTCGCCGATCCCGGTCGGGTGGTAGCCGGCCCCGCCCAGGTAGCGGGGCAGATCCTCGGCGGCGGCCCGCGCGGCGGCGAGCAGCTGCGGCGGGGCCGCCAGCGCGGCGACGCCGAGGTCGATCATCTCCCGGTCGTCCAGCGGGGTCCACAGCCCGGTGCTGGCGACCCGGTGGTTGCCGGGGAGCATCGTCCAGCTGCCGGCGCCCCGGCGGCTGGCCAGATGCCCGGTCTCGCGCAGCTCCCGGTACGCGGCGGTGACCGTGGTGCGGCTGATCCGCAGCGCCTCGGCCAGCTCGCGTTCCGCCGGGAGGCGCACGCCCAGCGGGAGCCGGGCGTCGGCGAGCAGGCCGCGCACCGCGCCGGCCAGGGCGGCGTAGTCGGGACTCCGACGACGGCCCGGCAGGGCGTGCCACTGCCCGAGCAACCGGGCCAATTGGACGCCTCGCACCTGAGCTGTCATGGCCACTCCTCGGATATTGGCCTCTTCCTCCGGGAGGATTGGCACCTAGGGTGGCATGCATGGCACTGATTGGCAATCTGCGGCAGCGGCCGGTGCGACGGCTCACCCAGCTCTACGCAGGGCTCGTCCTCTACGGGGTCAGCATGGCCCTGATGATCCGCTCCGACCTGGGCCTCGACCCGTGGGACGTCTTCCACCAGGGGTTGTCCGAGCGGACCGGGCTCTCCTTCGGCACGGTCACCATCGGCGTCGGCGCCCTGGTGCTGCTGCTGTGGATCCCGCTGCGCCAGCGGCCCGGCCTCGGCACGGTCAGCAACGTGGTGGTGATTGGCCTGGTGGTGGACGCCACCCTGGCCCTGCTGCCCACCGGCGGCCCCCTCGGCGCCCGCATCGCTCTGCTGATCACCGGGATCGTCGCCAACGGCGCGGCCACCGCGCTCTACCTCGGCGCCCAGTTGGGTCCGGGTCCACGCGACGGGCTGATGACCGGCTTCGTCGCCCGCCGACCCGGGCGCTCGATCCGCCTGGTGCGCACGGTCATCGAGGTCACCGTGCTCGCGCTGGGCTGGCTGCTCGGCGGCACGGTCGGCGTGGGCACCATCGCGTACGCGCTGGCCATCGGCCCACTGGCGCAGTTCTTCATCCCGCTCGTCGCGGTGCCCGCGCTGGACGCGACCGCCGGCGACCCGCCGGGCGCCACCGCGGGCGACCCGCCGGGCGCCGCTCCCGCCCCGGCCGCCTGATCGCTCACCGACCGTCCACGGGCCGGCACGCACGATGGTCGAAAC
>NZ_JBFAPG010000697.1:0-2305 GCF_040675595.1 Micromonospora sp. NPDC049580 | reverse complement strand
GTGCGTTTCCCAACCCTTGGTGTGGCACCCTCGCCACGGAGTGAAGTAGGTCCCACAAGGGGCGTCCGTATCGCCCCAGCAGGGGGCGATGCGTGTGAGGATGGGGGCATGTCGCACGGCGAGGAACTGTTCGCTCTCGGCGGGGACGTGACCACGGAGCCCAGCTTCGAGTCCGCTCTGCGGGGGTACGAGAAGAAACAGGTTGACCGGTACGTCGCGCGTGCCGAGCACGAGATCGCGACCCTCGCCGCCGAACGGGAACAGGCCTATACACAGATCCACAAGCTCGCCGGCCAGGTCGAGGTGCTGCAGCGGGATCTGACCCAGGTCCGCAAGCAGATGAACGTGGTGGACCGGGCCTCCTTCCGGCACCTGGGTCCCCGCGTCGAGTCGATCCTCACCCTCGCCGAGGAGCAGGCCGAGCAGATCCTGTCGGCGGCCAACGAGGAGATCGACGCCCGTCGCGCCACCGCCGAGCACATCATCGAGGAGGCCCGCGAGCAGGCCGCGCGGGCGTTGAAGGACTTCGAGATCGCTCTCGCCGCCCGGCGCCAGGAGGAGGAGCGGCACAGCGCCTCCCGCCGCGCGGAGGCGGACGCGACCCTGCGGTCGGCCAAGGACGAGTCGGCGAAGCTGCGCAAGACCGCACAGGACGAGCTGGCCAAGGCCCAGCAGGAGGCCACCCACCTGCGGGACACCGCCAAGGAAATCCACACCCGGGCACAGCAGGAGGCCACCAAGCTGCGCGAGGCGGCCCGCGAGGCGCTGACCACCGCCCGGCAGGAGGCCGGCGAGCTGCGCGAGGCGGCCAAGGAGGTGCACGCCAAGGCCCAGCAGGAGGCCAAGCGGCTCACCGACACGGCGACCGAGGCGGGCCGGGCGACCCACGCCAAGGCCCAGCAGGAGGCCAAGCAGATCATCGACGACGCGTCGATGGCCGGCCGGGCCACCCGCGCCAAGGCACAGCAGGAGGCCGAGCGGCTGACCACGCAGGCGTCCGAGTCGGCCAAGCGCAGTCGGTCCGAGACCGAGGCGTACGTGCAGCGGATGCGCAGCGAGACCGAGGCGTACGTGCAGCAGTCCCGGGCGCAGACCCAGCAGGAGCTGGGCGCCTGGCGAGCCGGCGTGGAGCAGGAGGTCAACTCGCGGCGCGAGGCGGCCGACCGCGAGCTGGCCCAGCGACGGTCCACCGCCGAGCAGGAGTTCGCCAAGCGGCGCGACGAGCTGGACAAGCAGCACGAGTCCCGCAAGCAGGAGCTGGAGTCCACGTTCGCCAACCGCCAGCAGGAGCTGGAGTCGGGTTGGGCTGCGCGCAGCGCCGAGCTGGAATCCGAGTTCACAGCCCGCAAGAACGAGCTGGAGACCGAGTACACAGCCCGCAAGAACGAGATCGAGCAGGGCGCCGATGCGATCCGTCAGGCGGCCGAGCGGGACGCGTCGGCCCTGCGCCAGCGCGCCGAGACGGAGTCGGCCGAGCTGTTGAGCCGCGCCGCGACCGAGGCGGGTGACAAGCGCCGCAAGGCCGACGAGCACGTCGCGGCCTCGCGCCGCCAGTTCGAGGAGTACGCGGCCACGACCCAGCAGCACCTGGCGACCACGCAGCAGCACCTGGCGGCGACGCAGCAGGAGGCGGCCGCCGGCCGGCAGCAGCTCGCCCACGTGATGTTGGAGATCGCGCAGGCCCAGCAGCAGCTCGCCGACCTGCGGCAGGAGACCTGGAAGGCGCGGCAGGAGTCCGACGAGCTCGAGCGGCAGATGGCCGAGGTGCGGTTGCGCAGCACCACCGGCCCGATCGACGGCCCGACCGCACCGGCCACGGACGACCGCCCCGACCCGACGGCCGTGACCGAGCCGGCAGGCGGCCAGGCCGCGACCGGGTCCGGTATCGGTGACGACGGCGCTACCACGCCCGACGACGCTGGTGCGCCTGTCGGCGCCGGCACGGCGCTCGGCCTCACGACCGAGCCCGACGACGCCCGGCAGCCGGCGAACGCCGCCGCGGCCGGCGAGTCCGAGCAGTCCACGGCCCGCCCGGTGGCCGAGCCGGTGACCACTGTCGACGGCGGCGCGGCCAGCGCCGGGGTGGACGGCGAACCGACCGTGGCGGCCGTTCCGGGCGAGGGTGGCCGGGGCGCCAAGCCGACGAAGATCACCAGCACCGGTGAGAACGGCAAGCGCCCCAGCAAGCCGACCACCGACGAGCGCAGCGCCAAGCCCAGCAAGGTCACGATCGAGAAGGACTGACGGGCACCCACCCGTCCGAGCTTCGAGATCTTGGACAGTTTCCGTTCCTGTTGAACGGAAA
>NZ_JBFAPG010000696.1:0-2308 GCF_040675595.1 Micromonospora sp. NPDC049580 | reverse complement strand
GACGAAGCCGGTCATCCGGCCGGCGGCCACCTCGAAGGACACGTTCTTGAGTACCTGCCGGTCGCCGAAACTGCGGTCGACGCCGTCGAGTTGGAGCGTTCTCGTCACGCGTCCACGCTAGATCGAACCCGTCGGCCCGCCATCCCTCCGGGGGCTGAGCCGAGGGGTCCGCCGAGCGACGGACACCGGTCATCCGCCGGGGCGGACCACCCCGTTCTCGTACGCGAACACCACCGCCTGGACCCGGTCGCGCAGGCCCAGTTTCGCCAGCACCCGACTCACGTGCGTCTTCACCGTCGCCTCGCCGAGGCACATCGTCGCAGCGATCTCGGCGTTGCTCGAGCCGGCGGCGAGCAGCACCAGCACCTCCCGTTCCCGCGGGGTCAGCTCGCCCAGCGCGGCCTCGGCATCGGCCCCCCGGTGCGCGGTGCCCGCCGGATCACCGGGACGGGCGAACGTGGAGATCACCCGGCGGGTGATCTCCGGGGCGAGCAGACCGTCGCCGCGGGCCAGCACCCGGATCGCCTCGATCAGCTCCTCGGGTGTGCCGTTCTTGAGCAGGAAACCGCTGGCCCCGGCCCGCAGCGCGGTGAAGAGATAGTCGTCGCGGTCGAAGGTGGTGAGGATCAGCACCGCCGGTGCGTCGGGCCCGTCGTCGGTGATCCGCCGGGTGGCCTCCAGCCCGTCCATGCCGGGCATCTCCACGTCCATCAGCACCACGTCCGGGCGCGTGGCGCGGGCCATGGTGACGGCCCGCGCGCCGTCGGCGGCCTCACCGACCACCGTGATGTCGTCCTCCACCTCCAGGATGATCCGAAAGCCGGTGCGCACGAGATGCTGGTCGTCGGCGAGCAGCACCCGGATCGGGGTGATCGATGCGGTGCTCACGACGACCGCCCCGCCCCGGCCGTCAACGACCGTCCGTCTCCGGTTTCGCGCTGCCGGCCGATCGCCGGGTCCGCGAGCGGGAAGCGGGCACGGACCCGCCAACCCCCGCCGGCCCGGGGCCCGGCCTCCAGCTCGCCGTCGTGCGCGGTGACCCGCTCGCGCATCCCGATCAGGCCGAGCCCGGCGGCATCGGCCCGGCCGCCGGTCCGTCCGTCGTCGGTCACGTCGACCTCCACCTCCCGGGCCAGATAGCGGACCCGCACATCCAGCAGATCCGCCCCGGCGTGCTTCAGGGTGTTGGTCACCGCCTCCTGCGTCACCCGGTAGGCAGCCTGCGAGACCGACTCGGGCAGTGCGACGGGCTCGCCGTACACCCCGAGGGTGGCCGTCAGGCCCGCGGCCCGCGCCCGCTCGACCAGCTCGGCGATGCGCTCGACGTCGCCGGGCGCGGGCCGCTCAACGTCGCCGTCGCCGGAGGCGCGCAGCACGCCGAGCATCCGGCGCAGCTCGTCGACGGCGGTGCGGGCGCTCTGCTCGATGGCGGTGAGTGCCGTGCGGGCCTTGCCCGGGTCGCGGTCGAACACCCGGCGGCAGGCGGACGCCTGTACGCCCATCACCGACACGTGGTGGGCGACGACGTCGTGCAGCTCCCGGGCGATCCGGACCCGTTCGCCGAGCACCGCCCGCTCCCGGCCCTCGGCCTGGGACCGGCGCAGCTCCTCGGCCTGTTCGCGCAGCTCGTGCTCGCGCCGCGCGGCCACCCAGGCGGTCTCGCCGAAGAAGTACGCGAACCCGAAGACCAGCACGTTGACCAGGACGCCGCTGACCATCGCGGCGAGCACCGGCGGCACCGGGCCGACCGCGTCGTCGAAGGCGCCGGGCGGGATGTGGTCGATCGTCACCGCGTAGTAGACGCCCAGCCAGGCGAACATCGTGGCGATCACGCCGATCCGCAGCCGGCGGGCCACCTGATGGTCCGGTCCCCAGGCGCCCATCGTGTAGAGGGCGCAGAACAGGGCCCACGCGGAGAACTGGGTCTCCGGCGCCGACCGGGCCTGCGCGGCGATGAACGCCACCGCGACGACCAGCAGGGTGGCGGCCGGCCAGCGCCGCCGCCCGACCAGCGGAAGCGTCACCGCGACGGTCCAGAACAGCTGCTCCAGCCCGGACGGCGGTGGCCCCAGCAGGAACGCCCCGGTGCTGCGGGCCAGGGTGAGGCTGACCAGCGCCAGCCCGGTCACCGCGAGCCCGATCCACAGGTCGATCCGCCGCTGCTGGGCCGTCGGGCCCGGACGCCGCCACTCGTCGCGCTGTGCCTCGGTCATCCGGGAACGATGCCACGTCGCCGGCCGCGCCCGCTATCCGGACGGACCGGCGGTGACCGCGCGCCGACGTGCGGCGGCCCGACGCGGTGTCCGCG
>NZ_JBFAPG010000695.1:0-2316 GCF_040675595.1 Micromonospora sp. NPDC049580 | reverse complement strand
CCGTCGACTGGTGATCAGTTATCTGCTGCTGATGGTGCTCGTCCTCATCGCGTTGGAGAGCCCGCTCGCCGTCACCCTGGCCAGTCGGGAGACCGAGCGGGTGCGCGCCGACCGGCTCGCCGACGCCACCCGGTTCGCCTCGCTGGCCGGGCCGGCGTTGCGCGGCGGCGAGCCCGGCCCGATCGGGGCGGAGCTGCGCAGCTACGACGAGCTGTACGGAATCGGCGCGGCGGTCGTCGACCGGGACCGGGGCATCGTCGTCGACTCGGCGAGCTGGCAGTCCACGGGGACCGCCACGGTGCTGGACGTCGCGCTCTCCGGGCAGCAGGCCAGCGCGCCCGAGTCGGTCTGGCCGTGGTCGGCCGGGCCGGTGGTGGTGGCGGTGCCCATCAACGACGGCGGTGAGGTCCTCGGCGCGGTGGTGATCGTGACCCCCGCCGACGAGATCCGCCGGGCCGTGAGCACCTGGTGGCTGCTGCTCACCCTGGCCGGCCTGCTCGTCGTGCTGGCCTGCGTGCTCACCGCGTTCGGGCTGGCCGGTTGGGTGCTGCGCCCGGTGACCGAGCTGGACGCGGTCACCCACGAGATCGCCGAGGGCGACCGGGGCGCGCGCGTGCAGCACCGGCTCGGCCCGCCGGAGCTGCGTCGACTCGCGGCCAGTTTCAACCACATGGCCGACGTGGTCTCCGATGTGATGGACCGACAGCGTGCGTTCGTCGCACACGCCAGCCACCAGCTGCGCAACCCGCTCACCGCGCTGCGGCTGCGGGTGGAGGAGCTGGGTCCCAGCCTCACCGACGCGGACGGGCGCTCCGAGCACCGGTTGGCGCTGGAGGAGACCGACCGGTTGGCGCTGGTGCTCGACGCGCTGCTCACCCTGGCCCGGGCCGAACGGGAGGAGAACGAGCGGGTCACCGTGGACGCCGCCGCCGTGGCCGCGTCCCGGGTGGCCGCGTGGGCGCCGTTGGCCCGGCACCGGTCGATCGCGTTGCGGCTGGCCACGAGCGACGCCCCGGCGTACGCGCGGACCGTGCCGACCGCCGTCGACCAGGCGCTGGACGCGCTGATCGACAACGCGGTGAAGTTCAGCGGGGCCGGCGGGGCGGTGACGGTGACCGTGGCCCGCCGTGACGACGGGGTGGCCCTGGAGGTGCGCGACACCGGCCCGGGGATGACCGAGAGTCAGCTCGGCCAGGCCACCGAGCGGTTCTGGCGAGCGCCGGACGCGCAGAACGTCGACGGCGCCGGGCTCGGCCTGACCATCGCCGCTGTGCTGGTCGACGCCTCCGACGGCCGGCTCACCATGCGGCCGGCCGAGCCGCGCGGGCTGGTCGCCGGCCTGTGGTTCCCGGCTCCCGAGCCCGAGCCCGAGCCGGCGGGGGAGCCGGCGGACGAGGACCCGTCCGTCGACCTGCGGCCCGCCCCGGCCCGGTAGCGGCCCGACCAGGGCGGCGGGCGCCTCTCGGCGCGGCCGGCGACAGTCAGGGTTTGGCGGCCCGGTACCAGGCGGCGGCACCGGGGTGCAGCGGCAGCGGCGCGGTGGCGATCGCCGAGCGGGGGCTCATCCGTCCCGCCGCCGGGTGCGCCGCGCCCAGCTCGGCCCGCCGCTCCATCAGCAGCCGGGTCACCTCCCGCACCAGCGGCTCCGGCAGGTCTGCCCGCACGATGAGGTAGTTCGGGTCGGCGACAGTGGTCACCGGGTTCATGCCGTACACCGAGCGGGGGATGTCCCGGGAGACGTAGACCTGGCCGTAGCGGGCGCGCAGCGGCTCCGTCCACTCACCGAGGTCCACGATCCGGGTGGCGCTGCGCCCGGCCAGCTCCTCGATGCCCCGCACCGGCAGACCGCCGGAAAAGAAGAACGCGTCGATACGCCCCGAGCGCAGGGCCGCCACCGAATCGTCCAGACCGAGCCGTTCCCGGCGTACCGCGTCGCCACCGAGCCGGGCCACCTCCAGCAGCCGGGTGGCGGTGATCTCGGTGCCGGAGCCGGGCGCGCCCACGGAGACCCGCCGGCCGCGCAGGTCGCCGATCGTGCGGACCGGCCCGCCGTCGGTCGTGACCAGGTGCAGCTGGTCGTCGTACACCCGGGCCACCGCGTCCACCGTCGGGCTCTGCGTCGGGCTGGCGGGCAGCACGTCGGCCTGGGTGAAGCCCAGCTCGGCTGCTCCGGAGCCGACCAGGCGGACGTTCTCCGCCGAGGCGGCGGTGATCACCACGCTGGCCCGTACCCCGGGCAGTTCCCGGTTGAGGATGGTCGCGAGGGACTGCCCGAACGCGTAGTAGACGGCGGTGGGGCTGCCGGTGGCGATCCGG
>NZ_JBFAPG010000694.1:0-2325 GCF_040675595.1 Micromonospora sp. NPDC049580 | reverse complement strand
GGCCGCCCCGGGGGGGGGGCGCCCCCCCCGCCGGGGCGGGCGCGGTGCCCGGGGGCCGCGCCCCCCCGGCCCGGGCCCCCCCCCCCACCTCGGCCGCCGGTCAGTCGACGGTCGGCGCTGCCGTCCTGGCCGCCTCGGCCAGCGCCGCGGCGGCGCCGGCGTACGGGTTGTAGCTGTAGCTGCGCGCCAGCCCGGCCGGGACCGTGAAGTACTCGGCGGACAGCTTCGCCGGGTCGCTGGCCAGCTCGCCGCGGGCGGGCACGTCGTTGCCGTCGTCCCAGCCCCAGGGGGCGTTCGCGGAGTTCGCCGAGCAGCTCCAGGTGCCGGAGCCGCAGTCGCCGGAGGTGTCGCCGGCGAACGTGCCCAGGCTGGCGAACAGGTTCGCGTTGGTCCGCTGCGCCCACAGCCCTCCGGCGGCGAAGATGTCGACGAGCTGGTACCGCACGTCGCGGTCGTTGCCGCTGCTCGGCGTCTCGGCGACCGTGGACGGGTAGTAGACCAGGCCGTCGCCGTTGATGGCGTACTGCGGATATGCCTTCAGGCCGTGCCCCTGCGCCTCCTGGGCGGTCACCGGGTGCGTGAAGGAGTCGTGCGGTGAGGTCTGGAACTGCAGGGTGCCGTCGACGCTCTCCCGGCCGCTGGTCCAGGTGCTGCCGGCCGGCGTGTACGAGTAGAAGTCGCTGTGCGCGACCGTGACCGCGCCGCGCAGGACGCCGTACGGGGAGCCGTCGCGCTCGATCGCGAAGAGGGCTCCCTCGCCGTCGTTCTCGTGTTCGGTCTCGAAGAACGGGTGATCGGTCCAGTCCCGAGGGTGGAAGAACAGGTACGTGATGTACCAGTGCGTGCTCGTCTCCACGACGGAGTAGTACGCGTGCGCCGCGAGCGAGGTGCCGGACTGGCCGGCGCGGTCCCAGTTGTTGCGCCCGTTGAGGTCGCCGTCGAAGTCCACGGCGGTGACATAGTCGGACTGGCCGCCCAGGGCGTGGGCACCGGTGGCGTCGACGTCCTGGTAGTGGACGGGCGCCCAGCGCAGGGCCAACTCGGCCCGGCTGACGGCGGCGGTGGCGGGTGCCGGCGCCGTGAGTGGCGCGACGGTCAGCGCCGCCGCGGCGGCCGTCGCGGTCAGTGCCCTCGCCACCCGGGTTCGCCGGTTCGTGCTGCTTCTGTCGCGCATGGTGTGCTCCCGCATCGAATTGACAGGCCACGATGGATGATCGTCGGCGGAGGGGTCCGGCACGTGTCCCTGCGGCGAGGAGCAGGCAGCCGCTTCTCGACGGGCTCGCGTCCGACGACCCGGTGCCGCCGCCGCTCACCGGTTGGCCAGATTGTATTGATGCCCATCGAATGCGATGCTGGGGGTCGGTCGCGCTCGGGAGCCAGCGCGCCCGTTCTTCTCCGGATCCGGGGACGCGCGAGGTGGCCACACCCCCCGCGCCGGGCAGTCCTCGTCAGCGGCCGCATGCCGATCGCCGTCGGGCGGCCGCCGTACGTCCGGCCCCGTACGGTCGGTCGCCCATCCGCGACCGCGACGGCGACGGTTTCCCCGGAGGTACCGATGCTCCGCATCGTCCTGGCAGTCACGACCATGGCGCTGGCCGGCTGGGCCGGCACGACCGGCTCCGCCGAGGCAGCGCCGGCGCCGGCGGTCACGCCCACACCCACCCTGTCGCCGTCACCGACCCCGACCTGCCCGCCGGCCATCCCGATCAGCGCCTCGGTGACCGCGGTGACCACCACCAGCGTGACGTTGTCGTACTCGATCCTGTTCCGCCCGCCCTGCGGTTACGACCCGCCGATGACCGTCCGACTCTTCGCCAGCCGGGAGGATGCCCAACAGTGGCAGGCTCCGGTGGCGCAGGCCGTCACCGGGCCCGAGCGCAACGGGGTCGTGACCATCGGCCAGCTGACGCCCGACACCGAGTACTGGTACCGGTTCAGCGACGCCGAGGGCCGTCGGGACCCGTACCTGGTCGGACCGGCCCGGACCGCTCCGCTGACGGCGTGCCGGGCGACGGCCACCATCGACTCCCGCTGGGGCACCGGCTTCGTCGCCACGGTGACGGTGCGCAGCACCGGGACGCAGGCGCTGGACCGGTGGAGCGTCTCCTGGCGGTGGGCCGGCGACGAGCGTATCCAGACGGTCTGGGGCGGGGTCGTCGAGACGGTCGGCGCCGACGTCACGGTTCGCAACGCCTCCTACAACGGGACACTCGCGCCGGGCGGCGCGACGACGTTCGGCGTGCTCGTGACCACCAGCGCGGTCCCCGACGGGATGACGCTGGCCTGCGGCCGCTGACCGGTCACCCGGCCGTGGCCCGCGCCCGT
>NZ_JBFAPG010000693.1:0-2330 GCF_040675595.1 Micromonospora sp. NPDC049580 | reverse complement strand
CCGGTCGCGGCGCACAGGCGCTGGCGTACTACGCCCGGCTGCGGGACCGCCTCGCCGACGCGCTCGGCGCGGACCCGGGCGTCGAGCTCCGCCAGCTGCACCAGGCCATCCTGCGCGGTGAGATCACCGTGCCCACTCCCGGACCGTCCCCCGCCCCCACCGGAGCGGGCCTCGTCGCCAGGCCGCACCCGGAGCGCCCGATCCCGGCGCAGTTGCCGTCGGATGTCCGGGGTTTCGCCGGGCGCGGTCCGGAGCTGGCTCGTCTGGACGCGCTGCGGGCGTCCGCCGAGGCGCAACCCGGGGCGGTCCCGCTGGCGGTGCTCTCCGGGGCGGGCGGGGTGGGCAAGACGGCGCTCGCCGTGCACTGGGCGCACCGGGCCGCCGGACACTTCCCCGACGGGCAGCTCTACGCCAACCTGCAGGGCTACAGCCACAGCGGTGTGGTGCGCAGCCCGGAGCAGGTGGTCCGGGGTTTCCTGGCCGCGCTCGGGGTGCCGCCGCGGGAGGTGCCGGCGGATGAGCAGGCACAGACCGCGCTGTACCGGAGCCTGCTCGCCGGTCGGCGGATGCTGGTGCTGCTCGACAACGCCCGGGACGCGGCGCAGGTCCGGCCGCTGCTGCCGGGCGCCGCCGGCTGCCTGGTGCTGGTGACCAGCCGGGATCGGCTCACCGGGCTGGTGGCCACCGAGGGCGCCGAGGCGGTCGTGCTGGATCTGCTCACCGCCGAGGACGCGCAGGCCCTGCTCTACGCGCGGATCGGGGCGCGGGCGAGGGTCGAGCGGGCCGCCGTTGACGAGCTGGTCCGACTCTGCGACCGGCTGCCACTGGCCCTGGTCGTGGTGGCGGCCCGGGCGGTGGTCCGGCCCCAGCTGCCCCTGACCGAGTTGGGCGCGCAGCTCCGGGCCGACGGCCGGCTGGACGGACTGGACACCGGAGAGCACGAGAGCAGTGTGCGGGGGGCGCTGTCCTGGTCGTACCGGCTGTTGTCGGCGTCGACCGCGCGGCTGTTCCGGCTGGTCGGGGGAAGTACGGACGTGACGGTGAGTACGGCGGCCGCGGTCAGTCTCGCCGGCGGCGGTCGACGGGCCGTCCGGGCGGCGTTCGCCGAGCTGGCCGACGCGCATCTGGTGTTGGAGCGCGGCCCGGACCGGTACGCGATGCACGACCTGTTGCGGGCCTTCGCGGCCGAGCTGTCCGCCGAACACGATCCGGCCGGCGACCGGGCCGAGGCGCGCGGCCGGCTCTTCGACCACTACCTGCACAGCGCGCACGGCGCCGCCGTGCTGCTGCACCCGCACTGGGATCCGATCACCCTCGCCCCGGCCGTCGCCGGCGTCCGGGCGGAGAAGTTCGGCGACCATGACGAGGCGGTGGCCTGGTTCACGCGCGAGCGCGACGTGCTGATCGCGCTTGTCGAACGATGCGCCGCCAGCGGGTTCGACCGACACGCCTGGCAGCTGGCCTGGAGCCTGACCAGTTTCCTGGACCGGCAGGGCGGCTGGCACGACCAGTTGGCGGTGCAGCGTACGGCGCTGGCGGCGGCGCGGCGCGGCGGCGAGGTGGCCGGGCAGGCGCACGCGCACCGCAGCCTGGCCCGGGCGCACGCCCGCCTGGGTCGGCTCGACGAGGCGCCCGGTCAGCTCCAGCGGGCGCTGGAGCTGTTCCGCGAGCTGGGCGACCCGGCCAACCAGGGGCACACCTGCCTCGACCTCGCCGAGGTGGCCGACCGGGAAGGCCGGCGTGCCGAGGTGGTCGAGCATGCCGAGGCGGCGTTGGCGCTGTACCGCGAGGCGGGCCACCGCTACGGGCAGGCGATGGCGTTGAACGCGGTCGGCTGGTATCGGGCCCAGCTCGGCGCGCACGACGCCGCGGTGGAGGCGTGCCAGCAGGCGCTGGAGCTGCTGCGCGAGTTCGACGACCGGCAGGGCCAGGCGCCCACCTGGGACACCCTCGGCTACGCGCAGCACCGCGCGGGACGACCCGCGGAGGCGGTGGCCGCGTACCGGCACGCGGTTGAGCTGTACCGGGAGTTCCGGGACCGGTACTACGAGGCGGACACGCTGACGCACCTCGCGGAGGCGTTGGCCGACGTCGGCGACCCGGCGGAAGCGGCGCGGAGTTGGCGGACGGCGCTGGGCATCCTCGACGAACTCGGGCACCCGGACGCCGAGGGGGTCCGCCGTCGGCTGGCGGACGCCAACGCAACCGGACCGGGGGGGGGGGGGCGCGGGGGGGGGGGGCCGCCCGCCGGGGGGGGGGGGCGGCGGCAGGGGGGGGGCCCGCCCGGGGGGGGGCGGACGGGGGGTGCCGGGGGGGGGGGGCCGCGGTGG
>NZ_JBFAPG010000692.1:0-2332 GCF_040675595.1 Micromonospora sp. NPDC049580 | reverse complement strand
CCGAGATCTGGTGTGGGGTGACTGGAGTTCAGTGGTGTGCTCTTCCTATCTGTTATCTCCTAGACCGCCCCCACCGGGTTGTGGTGGGCCGGGGTGGCGGCGCCCCCAACCCCGGCGACTCGCGTGCCGCCGTCATCCGCGACAAGATCGCCAGTCAGCCGCAGGCCCGCTGGTTCGCCAACTTCAACCCGTCGACCGTGCAGTCCGAGGTCTCCGGGTTCGTCGGCGCCGCCAACGCGGCCCAGCAGATCCCGGTGCTGGCGGTCTACGAGATCACCAACCGGGACTGCGGCGGGGCCAGCGCGGGTGGCGCCCCTGACCTCAACCAGTACCAGACGTGGGTCTCCAACTTCGCCAGAGGACTCGGCAACCAGACGGTCCTGATCATCCTGGAAACCGACTCGCTCGCCCTGCAGACGTGCCTGAGCAGCGGTGAGATCAGCGCACGCAACCAGGCGATCACGACGGCCACCCGGACCATCAAGTCGGCCAACCCCAACGCCAAGGTGTACCTCGACGGCGGCCACTCCACCTGGAACAGCGCGGGTGAGACGGCCAACCGGCTCCGCGCGGCCGGCGTGCAGTACGCCGACGGTTTCTTCACCAACGTGTCGAACTTCAACTCCACCTCCGGCGAGGCGAACTTCGGCCGCTCGGTGATCTCCGCCCTCAACGGCATGGGCATCTCGGGCAAGCGCCAGGTCATCGACACCAGCCGCAACGGCGGCGCCAGCGGGGACTGGTGCGGCGACGACAACACCGACCGGCGCATCGGGACGTACCCGACCACCAACACCGGCGACAGCAACATCGACGCTTACCTTTGGGTGAAGCCGCCGGGCGAGGCCGACGGCTGCCGCTACACGGCTGGTTCGTTCCAGCCCGACCTGGCCTACAGCCTGGCCAACGGCGTGCCCAACCCGCCGACCACCGCTCCGCCGACTACGGCCCCGCCGACGACGGCTCCGCCGACCACGGCCCCGCCGACGACCGCCCCGCCCACCACGGCCCCGCCGACCACCGCGCCCCCGACCACGCCGCCGCCGACCGGTAACCGATGCTCCGCGTCGGTGGCGGTCAACCAGTGGTCCGGCGGATTCACCGCGAGCGTGACGGTCACCGCCGGCTCTGCGGACATCAACGGCTGGACCGCGACGATCACGCTGCCCAGCGGCGCCGCGATCACCGGCACCTGGAACGCCCAGGCCAGCGGCACCAGCGGAACCGTCCGGTTCACCAACGTGGGCTACAACGGACACGTCGGCGCCGGGCAGTCGACCAACTTCGGCTTCCAGGGCACCGGCACCGGCCCGGCGACGGTCATCTGCGCGGCCAGCTGATTCCGCCTGCGACGGCCCGGCGTGGAGGACCACTCTCCGCGCCGGGCCCGGCCCCGTGCTGGGTACGGGCCGGACCGAGTACGGCGAGCAGCGGCAGCATCGACGCTGGCAGACCGACCGCCGTCCCGGCATGGATGCCGCGACCCGGATCATTCTCGGCGCCCTGCACATCGCGGGTCGCGACGGTGCTGATCCCGGTCATGCCCCGCTCCGCCGCCGGCTCCGACCTCACTAGGGTCGTCGACGACGACCGATGACCCTGAACCACGCCACCGCGGTTCAGGGGTAGTCGGCAGCGGCGGCCTGGGACGCGATTCGTCCGCCCCACGCGGCTGTCCGGCTTCGCCTCGATGACCGACACCGGCCCTGCGTTTCCGTCAGGGAGAGTTCGGGAGAGCGGTTGCGACAACTCACGTAGAGGTTAAGCAGGTCAGCCACTCTGATGGGTGGCGACCAACAAATCTAGGCCGAGAAGACTAGACATCCTCTGCGGTGTGGCATACTCTTCTTCGAGTCGAGAGAGCAAAGATCCGTCAAGACGCAGACGGGCTGTCCGGCCGTGAGATCACGACGGGCGGCGAGGAGCGGAACGTGATCCATCGTTCCCTTTATGGAAGAAGGCAGTAGGAACACAGCCCGGCGTGATGCGAGCCGGGCGCAGGTGGGGCCAAGGCTCTTTTTGGGGCTCCAGCTGATGTTCGCCGTACGTGTGGGGGCCGTGAAGTCGCGTGGGCTCCAGCACCGGCGGATCGTACGTCAGCTAGGGAAAGAGGTAGTAGAGGAAAGGGAGGGCCGTACACCGTTGGATCGCCCGCCGTCGGCCGTCATGTCAGGCCGGGCGGACACCGCAGTTTCCATCGAACGAGAGGTGGTCTCCGGTCACGCATACGCGATCCTCGCACCCGAAGCCGTTCGTTGCGGCTGGTGTGGATACGACAAGCCGACGTTTCGGTCGGTAGATGGTGTTCTGACCCGTAACCCTGGGCCCCGGC
>NZ_JBFAPG010000691.1:0-2360 GCF_040675595.1 Micromonospora sp. NPDC049580 | reverse complement strand
CACATCACCTACTTCACCCCGCTCAAGCCGGGCGGCCGGCGGGGCGTGGGCCCGGCGGGGGCGCGGGTACGCCTGGAGGGCCCGGTGGGCCGGGGCCGTCCGTGGGGCCGCTGGGCGGCACCGGCTTCACCTCGCGGTACGGGCTGGTCCGACCGCGCGACGGCCGTTACCTGGCCGGGGTCTGCGCGGCGATCGGACGAGCCACCAACACCGATCCGGTGCTCTGGCGGGTGCTGCTCGCGGTGCTCGGGTTCTTCGGCGGCATCGGCATCCTGGTGTACGTCGCCGCCTGGCTGATCATCCCGAACGAGGGCGACACGGCATCCCCGGTGGAGTCGATGCTGGGGCGCGGCCGTTCCAGCATGTCCCCGGTGACCGTGATCGTGCTGGGCATCCTGGTGGCGGCCAGCTTCGGCTACATCGTCACCGACGCCTTCCGCGCGGTGCTGCTCGGCGCGGCCATCCTGATCGGCGGCGCGTTGCTGCTCAACCGGGACAGTCGTGGACCACAGCCCGGCGCCCCGGGTGGACCGGTGCCGCCCAACCCGACCGGTACGCCACCCGGGCCGGTCCCGCCGGTCGCCTGGCCCGCTCCGACGTACGGCGCGGTGCCGTCCACCGGGCCGCTGGCGACCGCGCCGTTGGCCGGTGGCGCTCCGGCGTACGCCGCCGCGGCGCCGGGTGAGACGCCGAGCGCACCCGCGCCCGTCCACGGCACCCAGCCGGCCACCGCCACGCAGCCGTTCGTCGGCGCGCAGCCGGTGTCCGGGGCGGCGCTGTCGTCCGGGGCGGGGCCGGTGTCCGCGCAGCCGGCCGGCGCCACGACGGGGCCGCAGGAGGCCACCTGGCCGGCACCCGAGCAGGGCTGGCCGGGCAGCGGCACGGCCACGGAGGTCACCCCCACCGCCGGCTGGCCGTCGGCGCCGGTGACCGCAGTGCCCGCCGGTCCGTCCGGTTACCCGACCGCGGCGACGCCGGGCGGGTACCGCCCACCGTTCGCGCCACACGGCCCGTACGCCGCGCCGGCCCCGGCCGCGTATCCGCCGCCCAAACCACCGAAGCCGCCGAAGCGGCCCCGGGAGCGTTCACCGCTCGGCGCGGTGACCTTCTCGCTGATCTTCCTGGCCCTCGGCGTGGTCGCCCTGCTCGACCTGCTGGACGTCTTCGCCGTCGGCGCCTCGGCGTACTTCGCGGCCGCGTTGGCCACGATCGGGCTGGGGCTGCTGGTCGGCACCTGGTTCGGGCGGGCCCGCTGGCTGATCGCGCTCGGCCTGGTGACCGCCGCGGCTCTGGGAACCGCCACGGTCGCCGAGTCCTACGACCGCATCCGTGGCGTGGACGGCGCGGTCACCTGGGCGCCCACCGACTACCGCGACCTCGCCAACCGGTACGAGAACAGCTTCGGTGACGCCGTGCTCGACCTGCGGGGCATCGACTTCACGAAGCAGGACAGCGAGGTGACCGTCGCGATCAACTTCGGGCAGGCGACGGTTGTCGTACCGCCGAACGTGGACGTGACCACCGTGGCCGACGTCAACGCCGGCGACGCCACCATCTTCGGCAACCGTTCCGGCGGGATCGACGGCCGCCTGCGGGAGTCCACCGACCTGGGCGCGGACGGTCCCGGCGGCGGGAAGCTGCGCCTGTACATCCACGTCAATGCCGGCAACCTGGAGGTGACCCGGTGAAGGCTCACCGTACGGACCTGCTCTCGTTCGCCTTCGGGCTGGTGTTCCTGGCGTTGTCGGCCTGGTGGCTGCTCGCCCAACTGCTCGGGCTCGCGCTGCCGCCGGTCGGCTGGTTCCTGGCCGGCGCGCTGATCCTGATCGGGATCTTCGGTCTGGTCGGCGCGTTGCGCTCCGGCCGCTCCGGCCGCCCGGAGCCGAACGACGTCGCCGACCCGGCCACCATCGCGGCCCAGCAGCCCGGCACGCCGACCTCGGCGTCCGGGCCGGTCACGGGCGCCGCCGAGCCCGGCGTGCCGACCTCCGGGGTGCCCGCCCCGACCTCCGGCGCGGGCCTTCCGGCCTGGACCGCCGAACACTCCACCTGGGACGCTCCCCTGCCGGGACCGGCGCCAGAGGCACCCACCGTGGCCCTGCGGGCACCGGAGGCGCCGACCGCCGAGATGCGTCTGCCGGAGGCGTCGACCGCCGAGATCCGGGCACCGGAGGCGTCGGCGGACGCCATCCACCCCGCCTGGCTGGCCCACGTCGCGTCGGAGTCGCCGGCGGCGCCGGTCCCCGACCGGCCCGGCGACGGGGCCGACGAGCAGCCCCGGCCCGACCACCCGAGCACGGCGACCGGCGACGATCCGGCGGACGAGCGGGAGGGCCGACGGCGGGAATCCTGACCCGGCC
>NZ_JBFAPG010000690.1:0-2362 GCF_040675595.1 Micromonospora sp. NPDC049580 | reverse complement strand
ATCTCGGACGGCAGCGGCGCTCATGCCGTCGCTCCGCTTCGCTGCGCGACGCCCTGAGGCACCGTCGCACTGTTCCGAATATTCGCTCGCTGCCGCTCGCTCATGCGTCGATCGCATCGCGGTCGACGCGGTCGGCCGAGTCGATGAGCCAGTTGCGGCGCGGCTCGACCTTCTCCCCCATCAGCAGTTCGAGGATGCGCTCGGCGGCGTCCACGTCGTCCAGGGTGATCCGGCGGACGGCGCGGGTGGCGGGGTTCATCGTGGTGTCCCACAGCTCGTCGGCGTCCATCTCACCGAGGCCCTTGAAGCGTGGGATGGGCGTGACGATCTGCTTGCCGGCCTTCTCCAGCTTGCGAACCGTCGCCTCCATCTCGGCCTGGGTGTAGGTGTAGACGGTCTGCGGGTTGCGCCCCTTGGTGGTGATCTTGTGCAGGGGCGGCATGGCGGCGTAGAGCCGACCGGCCTCGATCAACGGCCGCATGTACCGGGCGAAGAGGGTGATCAGCAGCGTACGGATGTGCGCGCCGTCCACGTCGGCGTCGGCCATGATCAGCACCCGGCCGTAGCGCAGCGCGGCGAGGTCGAACGTCCGCCCCGAGCCGGCCCCGAGCACCTGGACGATGGCGGCGCACTCGGCATTGTCCAGAACCTGCTGGAGGTTGGCCTTCTGCACGTTGAGGATCTTGCCCCGGATCGGCAGCAGCGCCTGGTACTCCGAGGAGCGGGCCATGCGGCTCGTGCCGAGGGCGCTGTCGCCTTCCACGATGAACAGCTCGCTGCGGTCGATCCCGGTGGCACGGCAGTCGACCAGCTTCGGCGGCATGGACGCGCCCTCCAGGGCGGTCTTGCGCCGGGCGGCGTCCTTCTGCTGCTTCTGGGTGAGCCGCACCCGCGCCGCGTCGACGATCTTCTGCAGGACGACGCGCGCCTCGGCCTTGGTGCGCCGGTCCTCCAGCCAGGCCTTGACGTGCGCGTCGACCAGGGTCTGGATGACCTTGGTGATGCCGGTCGTGGACAGCTCGTCCTTGGTCTGCGAGGTGAACTGCGGCTCGGGGATCCGCACGTGCACCACGGCGGTCATCCCCTCCAGGACGTCGTCCAGGGTGGGCGGCTCCTCCTTGGCCTTGAGCAGGCCGCGGGTGTTGCGGACGGCGTCGGCGAGGGTGCGGACGAGGGCCCGCTCGAAGCCCTTGCGGTGGGTGCCGCCGTGGGCGTTGCGAATGGTGTTGGTGAAGCATTCGACGGTGCGCTCGTAGCCGGTGCCCCACCGGAACGCCACCTCGACCTCGGCGCGACGCTGCACGTTGGACTGCATGACGCCGTTGGCGTCGGCGGCGTTCTCCCGGTACGTCCCCTCGCCGTTGACCAGGAGCATGCCGGAGACCGGCCGGTCGCCGGCCGGTGCGAGGAACTCGACCATGTCGCTGAGCCCGTTGGGGTAGTGGAACCGCTCCTCGGCGGGGGCCTCGCCGGTCAGGTCGCGCAGCAGGTACGTCACGCCGGGGACCAGGAACGCGGTGTTACGCAGCTTCATCCGCACGGCGTCGACGTCGAGCGCCGCGCCGGTCTCGAAGTAGCGGGCGTCGTGCCACCAGCGGATCGAGGTGCCGGTGCGCTGGCCGCGCTTCATCGCGCCGACCACCTGCAGGCCGGGGCCGGCGGTGAAGGGCGCGTCCGGCCCGTCGCCGTCGAAGATCCCCGGAACGCCGTGCCGGAACGACATCGCGTGGACCTTGCCGGCTCGGCGGACGGTCACGTCGAAGCGGCGGGACAGCGCGTTGACCGCCGAGGCGCCGACGCCGTGCAGGCCGCCGGAGGTCTTGTAGCCGGAGCCGCCGAACTTGCCGCCCGCGTGCAGCCGGGTCAGCACCAGCTCGACGCCGGAGATGCCGGACTTGGCGTGCACGTCGGTGGGGATGCCGCGGCCGTCGTCGTCGACCTGCACCGAGCCGTCGGCGTGCAGGATCACCTCGACGGTGGTGGCGTGACCGGCGACACCCTCGTCGGTGGAGTTGTCGAGGATCTCGTTGACGAGGTGACCCACGCCACGGCTGTCGGTGGAACCGATGTACATGCCGGGCCGCTTGCGGACGGCGTCCAGCCCCTCAAGGTGGGTGAGGTCATCGGCCCCGTACAGGGTGTCAGGCTCTGCGGTCAACTGGTCGTACTCCCCGGTCTCGGCGGTGTGGTGCCGCGTCCGAACTGTCGGTCGGCCGGCGCGCGCCGCAGCGAGCCTAACCGGCAGATGCGACACGACGACGGCACCCCGCAGTCGAGGCCCGCATCCTCGGGGGGGGTGGGGGGCGCGGCGCGGGGTGGGGTTGTTCGGGGTGGTGGCGGGCGGCGCCGCCGGGGGCGGCGG
>NZ_JBFAPG010000689.1:0-2363 GCF_040675595.1 Micromonospora sp. NPDC049580 | reverse complement strand
CTGCGGCACGCGCAGCGCGGCGACAAGCGTTCGCTCATGGAGACGGTGGAGCGCAACGCCAAGGACGCGCTGGCCCGGCACAAGCTCAAGCGGTCCGGCGACCTGACCACCCGCGGCAAGGCGCTGGACGAGATCACTGAGGCGCTCGGCATGCGTACCTCGCCGCTCCGCATCGAGTGCTTCGACATCTCGCAGATCCAGGGCACCGACGTGGTCGCCAGCATGGTGGTCTTCGAGGACGGGCTGCCCCGCAAGAGTGAGTACCGGCGGTTCATCGTGCGGGGAGCCACCGACGACCTGTCCGCCATGTCCGAGGTGCTACGCCGCCGCTTCGCCCGTTACCTCGACGCGCGGGCCGAGACGGGCGAGGTGGGCGTGGAGTCCGCCGACGACCCGACCGCGCCCGGCGGCGCCACGGATCCGCAGATCGGCATCCTGGTCGACCCGACCACCGGCCGGCCGCGGAAATTCGCGTACCCGCCACAACTGGTGGTCGTCGACGGCGGCGCCCCGCAGGTTGCGGCGGCCGCCCAGGCCCTCGCCGATTTGGGCATCGACGATGTCGCGCTGTGCGGCCTCGCCAAGCGGCTGGAGGAGGTGTGGCTCCCCGACGACGAGTTCCCGGTCATCCTGCCGCGCACCTCGGAGGGTCTCTACCTGCTGCAACGGGTCCGCGACGAGGCGCACCGCTTCGCCATCACGTTCCACCGCCAGCGTCGTTCGAAGCGGATGACCGAGTCGGCGCTGGACAATGTCCCCGGCCTGGGCGAGGTACGCCGCAAGGCGCTGCTACGGCACTTCGGCTCGCTGAAGCGACTCTCCACGGCGACCGTCGAAGAGATCACCGAGGTGCCCGGGGTGGGTCGACGCACCGCCGAGGCGATCCTGGCCGCCCTCGACAAGGGCGCAAAAGCGGACGACAGCGCCGAGTCGACGCCCAGCGCGTAGGCGACGCCCAGCGCGTAGGCGATCCGCAGCGCGGGGGCGACGCCCAGCGCGTAGACACACCGCGACAATCCTCGCGCCCCACATGATCGTGCTCGATCCTGGATGTAGTGGCCTCGTTGGCAGGGTGAGGCCCCTGTTTCCTGGATCGAGCGCGATCATCCGGTGGCGGTCGGGCCGCGTGGAGGTGATCGACTCGGGTTCGGTGATGTCGGGGTGTCCGGCGCGTCCGGATACCCCGGTATCGCCGAAGTCGAGTCGATCAACCCCCGGGGTGGTGGCGTGACCCGGAGGTCGGCGTGCAGTGGCGTGTCGCCCACCGAGGGACACCGTGCACGCACGTCTCGGCGGGGCATGATCGTGCTCGATCCTGGATGTAGTGGTCTCGCCGGCAGGGTGAGGGCCCTGTTTCCGGGATCGAGCACGATCATCAGGTGGGCGCAGGGCCGCGCGGAGGTGATCGACTCGGGTTCGGTGATGTCGGGGTGTCCCGAGCGCCCGGATACCCCGACTTCGCCGAAGTCGAGTCGATCAACCCCGGGTGGTGGCGGAGTCCGTTTCTGGTGGGCGGTTTGTCTGGTTTCGTCGATGGCGTCCCGTGGTCGGTGCCACGCTGGTGGCGGAATCGGGGACCCGGCGGGGTCGTTATACCTGGCATGCCGCCGCGAGCCTCGGGCTTCGGTGGCGCGGCAGCCGCCGGGAACACCCGCCCGGCCGCCACGGTTACACCCCCGCACAGCCGAGCACCACGATTGGCCGGCCTGTGTGGCGGCCGTCGGGAACACCCGCCCGGCCGCCACGGTTACACCCCCGCACCGCCGAGCAGCACCACTGGCCCGGCTCGTGTGACAGCCGCCGGGAACACCCGCCCGGCCGCCGCGGTTACATCCCCGCACCGCCGAGCACCACCGGCCGGCGCCGTCCGGAATGCGGAATGAGTCGCGGCCCCGGGCCGTTGCACCACCCTCCGGGACATCCCCGTGCAGGCCCCCGCCGGGTCGCCGGGCCAGGTCCCGCCGTGAACTTTCCCGCTCGGCACACGTCCCCCGCTTGTGTGTCGTCGCGGATCCCCCACATGCAGAGGAGCACGCCATCATGCGTACCGATCTGATTCGTAAGACCGCTCTGACCGCTGCTGGCCTCGCCTTCACCGGCGGCGCCATCGCCGGCCCCGTCACCACCGCCTACGCCGCGTCCGAGGCCAAGCCCGCGTCGCAGACCCAGGCCGACCGCAAGCCCTCGGGTGAGCGTCAGCTGGGTGTGCGCTACGAAGCCCAGCCCAACTTCTACTACTGCGGCCCCGCCGCCGCCCGTAACGCCCTGTCCGTGCAGGGCAAGGACATCAGCGTGGACGCCATGGCCAAGGAGATGGGCACCACCGAGGCCGGCACCAACAGCATCAACGACATCACCCCGGT
>NZ_JBFAPG010000688.1:0-2372 GCF_040675595.1 Micromonospora sp. NPDC049580 | reverse complement strand
GGTCGACCCCCTCGCCTCGGCGGACCCGTGGAGGCCCAGCCGCTGACCAGACCCACCGCCGGGCCGGTCAGCCGGCGACCGGCTCCGGCGTACGGGTGGCGGGCCGGTCCAGCCAGGCGGTGACGCGTCGCTCGGCGTAGAACGAGACGAACGGCACGGTGCCGGCGAGCATCACCAGGAGCATCCGCTTCAGCGGCCAGTCGGCCCGGCGGCTCAGGTCGAACGCGGCCACCAGGTAGATCATGTAGAGGAAGCCGTGCGCCGGGCCGACCGTCTCCACCACGACCGGGTTGTCGAACGCGTACTTCAGTGGCATGCCGACAACGACCAGCAGGATCAGCACCACGCCCACGATCCAGGCGATCACGCGGTACCGGGTAAGGGCTGCGCCCACCTTCGTCCGTCCTTCCGAGCCCGGCTCAGCCGGGATAGTCACCGGGCCGGGCGCCCGGATTGGCGTTCAACCATGACAGGTAGTCGTTGTAGGCGGCCAGGTCGGCGTCGTCGCCGGGCGTTGCGTTGACCGGCACCCGGGTCACCCGCACCGGTCGGCGTACCGCCGGTCGGGAGCCGATGGTCGCGGCCGGCGGCGGCTCGACGGCCGGTGGGTCGGCGGGGTCCGCCGGTGGCTGGGCGGCTGTTTCCGCGTTGTGGCGTGCCAGCCGCACCTCGCGCCACCAGACGTACACCACGAAGCCGGCGAAGATCGGCCACTCGACGGCGTACCCCCAGCTGAGGTTGTTGCCGGCCGTGGCCCGGCTGATCTGCCACCAGCCCAGCCCGAGGAAGCCCACGACCAGCACGACCATGGCCACGTGACGCGCGATCCACGCCGGGGTCCAGAGCCACCTCATGGCGTCGAGGGTACCGGGAACGGCGGCGCTCTCCGACACGGTGTCGTAGCTGCCACGCGGGCGGGATGGTTTGGCGTTCCCCGGTGTGGGCATCCGTCTAGACGCCAGCCCAAACGAGACCAGGGGGGCGATGATGACCGGATCGGTACGCGAGGACGGCTTTGGGTCCAGCGGCAGCACGGAGATGAGCCCTGAGCAGCGGGTGCCCGAGTGGGGCGGCGACCACCTCGCCGACTCCGGTGGCGCCGACCTCGACGGCGATGCGCTGGGCGTCGACCCGACGGAGCTGACCGACGACGATCTGATCCGCGAAATGCACAGCCTGCACCGCACCCGGCTGGACACCCTCCGGCACGCGGCAGACTCCGCGCTCGCCAACCACCTGCGACGCACGGCGGACCTGGAGACCGAGTACCTCGCCCGTCACCCGGGCCGGGAGGTCGACCCGAGCCGCCTGCGGGACGTCTGATGCCGGCGCGAGCCGTGCGCGGCATGTCCGCGCCACCCGAGGTGGTCTTCAACACGGCCACCGACCCGGCTCGGGCCTCGGCCTGGTTGCCGGCGCCGCTGCGCAACGACGGGAGCCCTCCCGCCGAGATCAGGGGCGAGGAGCTGCGGGCCCGCTGGAGCGACGCCGACTGGGCCGCCGAGATCCGGGTGGACCCGGCTGACTCCGGCGGCGCCCGGATCCAGCTCGACCTGACCGACGGCTCGGGCGCCGACCCGGACCAGTTGGCCGACGAGGCGCTGACCAACCTCGCCCGCGAGGTCGCCGACAACCTCCAGGCCGGCTGACACCGTCACCGACGGCCGCTTTCGCACCATGACGACATGTGAGGAGAACGGTGAGCGACACTGGCCTGCGACAGAAGGCGGCGCGGCTGCGCCGGGCGTACGCGCCGCACGAGCACCGGCCGCTCGGCGGCTACCTGGTGGCGATGGGCACCTACGCCGGGGTGACCGGGGCGCTGGCCGGCCTGGTCAAGGTGACCGGCCGCCCGGTGCCCGAACGCCCCGCCCCCGCCGACGTCGTGTTGCTCTCCATCGCCACGCACAAGCTCAGCCGGCTGCTGTCCAAGGACGCGATCACCAGCCCGCTGCGGGCGCCGTTCACCCGCTATGACCGGCCGATCGGCAGCGGTGAGGTGATGGAGCAGGTCCGCGACTCGGGCAGTTCCACCCGGCACGCCATCGGCGAGCTGCTGAGCTGCCCGTTCTGCCTGGCGGTCTGGGTGGCCACGGGGCTGACCGGGGGCCTGGTGCTCGCCCCCCGCCTCACGCGTCTGGTGGCCACCGCGCTGACGGCGGTGGCCGCGTCCGACTTCCTCCAGATGGCGTACGCCACGGCGCAGCAGGCCGCCGAGGGTGGGCACGACGACGACTGACCCGACGACGAACGCGACGTGGGGGCCGGCATCAGCCGGCCCCCACGCTCGTACGCGTCAGCGCGGCATTCCGGTCCAGCCGTGCGGCGATTACGGCGCCCGGTCGTCCACGTCGTCCCCCGGGTTGTTGTCC
>NZ_JBFAPG010000687.1:0-2390 GCF_040675595.1 Micromonospora sp. NPDC049580 | reverse complement strand
GTCGTCGGGCTGGGCCTGGGAATCGTCAGCTTCACCGCCGGACGTCGCCGCGACCGGGAACCGGCCGCCCTCGCGGGCTGACGGCCCGCTCGGCCGCTCAGGTGACCGCTGCGGCGAGGAGGTCGCCGACAGCGGCGCGGACGGGATCGGGATTCGCCCAGGACCAGTTGGGGTGCGCCCGGTTGGTGAGCAGGGCGAGCACGAGCCTGCGGTCCGGATCGACCAGGAACGAGGGCCCTTGCCGGCGCCGGTGAAGCCGGGCAGGTAGTCGCGGACCGTCGCGCCCAGGTCGACGCGACCCTTCTCGACCTGCTGCAGCAGCAGGATCGCGGTGTAGACCTTGGTGACCGAGGCGAGGTCGAAGACGGAGTCGGGGCGCATCGCGACGCGTTGACCCGCCGCGAGGAGTTTCGGGCCGGCCGCGTAGCGCAGCGCCTCCCCGACGGCGGTGTGCACAGTCGTCCGTCCGTCGACCAGCACGACGGCGACCGCACCGGGAAAGCCGTGATGCTGGACGGTCTGCGGCGAGGCGGGGAGGTGACGCCGCAGCAGGGCCGTCAGCTGCGGGGCGTACTTGGCCTGATTGGCCGCCGTGGCCCCGCCGCCGGGCGACGGGGAGGCGTTCGGCGTACCCGGCGGGGTGTTCCCGGCCGCGCCGAACCCCACCCTGTTCCCCGCGGCGTCGGTGGTGGTCACCGCGTCGCCGGGGCCGGTCCCGCCCGGCCCGGTGCCGCCGCTGTCACCGCAGCCGGTGAGGGCGCCGGTCGCGGCCGCCAGGCCAGCTCCGAGCAGGGTACGACGTGCGACAGGCATGCCGGTGATGGTGACAGTACGGACGCGCGGCGCGCCAGCCTCGCTCAGACGAACGCCGACCGCGTCCAGCGACATGGTTGGTATCCGACACCCGGGCGGACGTGTCGGGGCGACGGTCGACGGTCGACGCTGTGCAACGATCGGGGCCACACCTCGTACCCCTTGGAGAGCACGATGTCCCTCTCCCCGGTTCGGGTCTTCGCCGCGTTGAACGCCGTGCGACCCCCCGACCAACCAACCCCGCGCCTGGGTAAGGCGGTGGTGGTCGGCGGCAGTGTCGCCGGGCTCCTGGCCGCCCGGGTCCTGTCCGACCATGCGGAGAGCGTGGTCCTCCTCGACCGGGACGACCCGCAGGTGAGCGGCGCCCGACCCGGCGTGCCACAGGGGACGCAACTGCACGCGCTGCTGCCCGGCGGCCTGCTCCAGCTCGAGCAGCTGTTCCCCGGGTTCCGGCAGCGGGCGCTGGCCCACGGGGCGGTCGAGGCGCCGCCTGCCGCCCGGCGCAGCTACCTCGACGGCCGACGGAAGGTGGTCGTACCCGACGACGACGACAGCCTGGCCGGCAGCCGGCCCCTCCTGGAAGGGCTGATCCGTCAGCAGGTGCTCCGGCTGCCCAACGTCAAGACGGTCACCGCCCGTGCCACGGGTCTCGTGTTCGACGGCGACGCGGTCGCTGGCGTCCGGTACGAGGTCGACCAGGTGCCCGGCGTCGAGGGCGCCGACCTGGTGGTGGACGCCATGGGGCGGTCCAGCCGGCTCTCCGACTGGCTGGAGCAGGCCGGCTGGGAGCGGCCCGCCACCCGTCGGATGTCCGTGCACCTCAACTACGCGACAGCCCTGTTCCGCCGCCCCGAGCAGTCTCCGGAGGCGACCGTCGTCCTCGCCCTGCACACTCCGCGGACCATGACGGACATCGCCGGCGCCGCCTTCTTCGCCATCGAGGACGGCCGGTGGATGGCCATGATGGCCGGCTACGGGAAGGACCGGCCGGGCCGCACCGCCGAGGACTTCGTCCGACGGCTGCGGGAGCAGTTCCCGCCGGAGTTCGGCGAGGTCGCCGAGCAGGAGATGCTCGGCGACGTCCAGACCTACCACCACGCCGACAGCCGCCGGCGGGACTTCCACGCGCTGCGGCGGTTCCCGGCGCGACTCGTCAGCGTCGGTGACGCCGTCGCGTCGTTCAACCCGGTGTACGGGCAGGGGATGACGGCGGCGGCCCTGCACGCGGCCTGCCTGTCGGCGTACCTGAGCTCCGACCCGGACCTGAGCGAGCCCGCCCGCCACTTCCTCGCCCTGCAGAAGGTCGTGGTCGACGCCGCCTGGTCGACCTCGACCTCCGCCGACCTGGCGCTGCCGCACGTCGACGGGCCCTACCCGCGCGGCTACCGGTTATCCAGCTGGGTCAGCCGGCAGATCCTCACGGCGACCGTCACGGACGTGGCGATCGCCCGCCGGTTCAACGAGGTCGTGTCCCTGCGGGAGCACCCGCTGTCGCTGGCCACACCCGGCGTGATCCTGGGCGCCCTGCGCGCGAACCGCCGCGCGGGCTGACGGTCGTGCGGACGCGCCGAGCGCCC
>NZ_JBFAPG010000686.1:0-2390 GCF_040675595.1 Micromonospora sp. NPDC049580 | reverse complement strand
CACTCGACGGGCCGCGCGCAGTCTTTTCTCCGCTGCACCGCGTCGCCCGCCGCCCATCCCCGACGGCGGCGGGTCCCCTCCGACGACAGGAGCGAGCAGCCGTGCCCAGTGGCAACGTCATCCGCGGCGCCCGCGTCGGGTCCGCACCCATGCGCCCGGACGAGCGGCACCAACCCGCACCCCGACAGGACGTCACCTACTGGTGTCGCAACGACCACCAGACCGACATCCGGATCGCGGCCGACGCCACGGCGCCGCCGCTGTGGGACTGCCCCCGCTGCGGGCTCCCCGCCGGTCTGGACGCGCAGAACCCGCCCGGACGGGTCCGCGCCGAGCCCTACAAGAGCCACCTGGCGTACGTGAAGGAGCGGCGTACCGCCGAGGAGGGCGAGGCGCTGCTGGCGGAGGCGCTCGCCGCGCTGCGCCGCCGCCGGGGCGAAAGTTAGGCAAGGGCCCCGCGTCGGAGCCCTTCCCGTCGTTCAGCGCAGGCTACGCAGCCGGGCGGGCACGTCAGCGGCCGCCGCGCGGTCCAGCAGCCAGCGGGTACGGTCCACGCCGTGCACCCCGGCGGCCGGCAGCTGCACCGGGCCGGCGCCGGCCAGCGCCATGCCCACCGCACGTGCCTTGTCGGCGCCGCCGGCCACCAGCCAGACCTCCTCGGCGGTGTTGATCGCCGACAGGGTGAGCGTGGTCCGCACCGGCGGCGGCTTCGGGCTGCCCCGCACCGCGCTGACCGGCCGCGTCTCGTAGTGCACCGGGTGCCCGGGGAAGACCGACGCGACGTGCCCGTCCTCGCCGACACCCAGCATCAGCACGTCGAAGTGCGGCAGCGCGGCGTGCCCCGGCCGGGCGGCGCGGGCCAACTCGTCGGCGTACGCGGCGGCGGCCGCCTCGGGGTCGTTGCCGGCCGGGCCGTCGGAGGCCGGCATGGGATGCACCCGGGCCGGGTCCAGCGGCACCACGTCCAGCAGGGCGGCGCGGGCCTGGGTCTCGTTGCGCTCCGGGTCGCCGGCGGGCAGGAACCGCTCGTCACCCCACCACACGTCGACCCGGGACCAGTCCACCGCGTCGCGGGCCGGCAACTGCGCCACCGCCCGGTACACGGCCGCGGCGACGCGCCCACCGGTGAGCACCATCGCGGCCTCGCCCCGGTCGGCCTGGGCGTCGAGCAACTTCACCAGCAGCCGGGCCGCCACGGCCTGCGCCAGCAGGTCGGCGTCGGCGTGGACGGCGACACTCGCCTCACTCATGGGTTGTGCCTTCGTTTCCCGACCGCTGGGCGGTCGCTGTCGCGTCGTCTCCGGGCCGGTACGCCCAGAGGTGCTCCGGTGGAGGGCCGGAACCATCCCGGCCCTCCCGTTCGTCGTGCTGCGGACGTTCCGGCTCAGCTCTCGCCGCTCGTGCCGGTGTGCGCGGTGACCCCGGCCTCGGCGCGCTGGGCCGTGGCCGGATCCTTCCAGACGTGCACCCGCTGCGGGGGGCGCTGTTCCAGACCCCGCAGCCCGGCGGTCGCGCCCAGCGCCTCCGCGTACACCTGGTCCGCGTCCAGCCGGCGCAGCTCCTCGGCCAACTCGTCGCCGAGCGGCCGACGGACCAGCGGCAGGGCCCGGTCGTCCTGACCGGTCCGCCGGAACACCGCCAGGCTGTCCTCGCGGGTCAGCGTCAGGCGGTCGCCGTTGGCGCAGGTCAACTGCACCTCCCGCATCCGGGGGAACTCGTTGGTGTCGACCCGGCGCGGGGTGATGCCCAGCCGGCTGGACAGCCAGCCGACCATCAGCGCCGCCGTCGGGTCGGTGGGCGGCGCGACGACGGTCGCCTCGGTGACCTTCGCCTCGGTGGTGTCGAACGCCCCGGCGACCAGGGTCCGCCACGGGGTGATCCGGGTCCACGCCAGGTCGGTGTCACCCGGGGCGTAGTCCCGGGCGCGCTGCCGCAGCGCCTCCACCGGGTCCGTGGCCTGCGCCGTGTCGGTGATCCTCCGGTCGGCGACCACCCCGAGGAAGTCGGTGGCGATCTCCGCCGGCGGTTCGCCGTGCCACCAGGTGACCACCGGCACGTCCGGCACCAGCAGCGGCATCACCACCGACTCCGCGTGCAGGGCGAGCCGCCCGTACAACCGGGTGACCACCGCCTCGCAGGGGCCGAGTCGGCCACCGACCACGATCTCCGCGTCCAGTCGGTTGCGTTCCCGCTCGATGTCGGAGCGGACCACGACCACCAGCCGGCACGGGTGGGCGGCGGCGGCGATGGTCGCCGCCGCCTCCGCCTCGCGGACCCGCTTCTCGTCCACCACCACGATGAGGGTGAGCGCCATGCCGCTGGCCACACCACCGGCGCTGCGCCGCTCGGCAGCCAGCGCCTTGACCACCTCGTTGCCGGTGGTGTCCCAC
>NZ_JBFAPG010000685.1:0-2402 GCF_040675595.1 Micromonospora sp. NPDC049580 | reverse complement strand
CTGGGAACCACGGACCCCTTGGTTCCCAGCGCGGGGAAAACTAGCGGTCAACGGAGCTTTCGGCAACGTGGGCGCGCGATGATCATCGCAAAGTGACCGAGCCGTCAGTCAGTCACCGGGCAGCCAGAACGGCCCGGCACTCGCCCGCCACCCGGTCCGCGGCTGCCCGCAGGGCGTCCGCGTCCGGTCCCGCCGACAGGACCTCCCGGGAGTACGACGGGAGCACCGAAGCGAGGCTGGAACCGAACACGGTACGCAGATCGGCGGCACCCGCACCCTGCGCGCCGAGCCCCGGAGCGAGCAGCGGACCCCCCACGCCGGAGAGGTCATGACCGGTGTCACCGATGGTCGCGCCGACCACCAGACCGAAGCTGCCGAGGGGGTCCGCACCCCGGTTGAGCTGGGAAATCTCGTCGATCACGGTCTGCGCGACGGTCCGCCCGTCGGCCGTACGGGCCCGCTGCACGGCCGCGCCCTCGGGGTTCGAGGTGAGGGCCAGCACGAAGACCCCGCCGCCGTGCTGGGCGGCCAACTCGAACATCGGCGCCAGCGAACCTACTCCCAGGTAGGGACTGGCCGTGACCGCGTCGACATACAGCGGGCTGGATGGATCAAGGTACGCGGAGGCGTACGCGCTGACCGTTGAGCCGATGTCGCCACGCTTGACGTCCAGAAGAACGAGCGAACCGGCTTCTCGTAACTGTCGGATAGTTGACTCAAGGATCGCCACACCGCGGGATCCGAATCGCTCGAAAAAGGCCGACTGAGGCTTGACCACCGCAACCCGGTCACCGAGGGCGTCCACCACGGTCCGGGAGAACCGGTCGAGGCCGTCGACGTCGTCCGCGAGGCCCCACCGGGCCAGCAGACCGGGATGCGGGTCGATGCCCACACAGAGCGGTCCGCGCTCGGTGACGGCCCGGTGCAGGCGGGTGCCGAAGCTCTCCATCTGTGCACTTCCCTTCTCGTCCGGGCGGCGGACCGCCTCGGTGCGTACTCGTTGACCGGGACCGCTCAGCCGGCCGCCACCGCCGCCGCCACCCCGGCCGCGATACGGGCCAGGTCGGCGTCGTCGGTGACGTACGGCGGCATCGTGTAGATCAGGTCGCGGAACGGCCGCAGCCAGACGCCCCGCTCGACGGCCGCCGCGGTGGCCGCGCCGAGGTCGACCTCGTGGTCGAGCTGGACCACCCCGATCGCCCCGAGCACCCGCACATCGGCCACGCCCGGGGCGGCGCGCAGCGGCTCCAGGCCGGCGCGCAGGCCGGCGCCGACCCTGGACACCTGCGCCGCCCAGTCCCCGGCCCGCAGCAGCCCGATGGAGGCGTTGGCGACCGCGCAGGCCAGCGGGTTGCCCATGAAGGTGGGCCCGTGGGCCAGCACGCCGTCGGCGGAGATGCCCCTGGCGATCTCGGCGGTGCACAGCGTCGCGGCCAGGGTCAGGTAGCCCCCGGTGAGCGCCTTGCCCACGCACATCACGTCCGGGGCCACCCCGGCGTGCTCGGCGGCGAACATCGCGCCGGTACGGCCGAACCCGGTCGCGATCTCGTCGAAGATCAGCAGCACCCCGTGCGCGCGGGTCACCTCGCGCAGCACCCGCAGGTAACCCGGATGGTGGAACCGCATCCCGCCGGCGCCCTGGACGACAGGCTCGACGATCACCGCGGCCAGCTCGTCGGCGTGCCGCTCGACGGTGTCCACCAACGCCGCCACGTACGCCTCGTCGGGCGGGTCGGTGAAGCCGCCGGGCGGCACCGGGGCGAAGATCTGCCGGGGCAGCACGTCGCCCCAGAGGTGGTGCATCCCGCCCTCCGGGTCGCAGACGCTCATCGGGTGGAACGTGTCGCCGTGGTAGCCACCCCGCCAGGTCGCCAGCCGGCGCCGCTGTGGCCGCCCGACGGCCCGCTGGTACTGCAGGCACATCTTGACCGCCACCTCGACGCTGACCGAGCCGGAGTCGGCCAGGAACACCTGCTCCAGACCCTCCGGGGCCAGCTCGACCAGGGTCCGCGCGAGCTGCACCGCAGGCTCGTGGGTCAGCCCGCCGAACATCACGTGGCTCATCCGGCCGAGCTGGTCGGTCACGGCCGCGTCCAACACCGGGTGCCGGTAGCCGTGGATCGCCGCCCACCAGGACGACATGCCGTCCACCAGCTCCCGGCCGTCGGCCAGGGTCAGCCGTACGCCCTCGGCGCCGCGCACCACGTACGGCGGGTTCGCCGGTGGCAGCGCGGCGTACGGGTGCCAGACGTGCGCCCGGTCGGTGGCCAGGATCTCCTCGGGCGTCATGCGTGCTCCTTCCAGGCGCCGGTCGTCAGGCCGCCGGTCGGGTCGTTCCTTCTCATCCTTTGCTCTGCTTCAACCCACGCAACGGCCGGCGTCCGATATCCGGACACCGGGCG
>NZ_JBFAPG010000684.1:0-2423 GCF_040675595.1 Micromonospora sp. NPDC049580 | reverse complement strand
CCCTTCGGCTCCCAGTGGTCGCCCACCTTCTCGAACTGGTGCTTCACCGCCGCGAAGGCGGTGCGGTGCGACCGCTCGCCCTCGCCGTAGGTCTCCACCGCCGAGTCGTGTGTCTTCTCCCAGGTCCGCTGCGCCTTGTCCGGGGAGCGTCGCAGCGTGCTGGGCAGATCCTCGCGCCCGGGCATCTCGTCCTCCTCCGTGTCGACAGAATCACTGTCACCGTTCCCCGCGGGCGGGGTGGCAAACGCGTCGCGGGCGGGGCCGCACCACGGCGGCGTCGGCCCGGGTTTGTCGATTTCCCGCTTCGGGTACCGGCCGGGCCAGGCCCGACCGGATGACCGGTCATCCGGTGGCCGGGGAACAGGGAGCGGGCATGACGACCACGGAGCCCGGTACGACGCGCGCCGACACGCCGGGTGCGCCGGTGCCCCGGCGGATGCGGCAGCTGAGCTGGCGGACCTGGCGCGGGGTGCTGGTGCGCAGCGTGACGAACTTCGTCAACGACAACTGCTCCGACTGGGCCGCCGCACTCACCTACTACGGGGTGCTGGCGCTCTTTCCGTCCGCCATCGTGGTGGTGGCCCTGGTCGGTCTGGTCTCCGACGGCGAGCGGACCCTGGACACGGTTGTCGACCTCGCCAAGCAGGTGGGTGCCGGATCGGTGGTGGCTGACAAGGACGGCGGCGTGGTCGGGGTGATCCGGGCCGTGGTGGTTCAGCAGAGCAACGTGAAGGTGCTGCTGAGTTTCGGTCTGCTCGGCGCGCTGTGGTCGGCGTCGGGCTTCATCGGGGCGTTCACCCGTGCCTCCAACGCGATCTACGGGGTGACCGAGGGTCGGCCGGTCTGGAAGCTGCGGCCGGTGCAGATCGGCTTGGCCGCGGTGACGTTGGTGCTGCTCGCGGTGGTCGCCCTCGCGCTGATCGTCAGCGGCCCGGTCACCGACGCGGTCGGCGACCTGATCCACGCCGGCGGCCTGGCCCGGACGGTGTGGAGCGTGGCGAAGTGGCCGGTGCTCGCCATAGTCATGGCGGTGCTGCTGTCCCTGCTGTTCTGGATCGCCCCGAACGTGCGCCAGCCCCGCTTCCGCTGGCTCACCCCCGGCGGCGCGGTGGCCCTGGTCTCCTGGGCGGCGGTCTCCTTCGGCTTCGGCCTCTACGTGGCCAAGTTCGCCTCGTACAACACGACGTACGGGAGCCTGGGCGCGGCCATCGCGTTCCTGGTCTGGCTCTACCTGTCCAACTCCGCCCTGATGCTCGGGGTGCAGATCAACGCCGAGGTGCAGCGCGGCCGGCAGTTGCAGGCGGGCGAGAAGGACCTCCAGGAGCCGATTCTGCCGCCGCGGAAGGCCGCCGACTCCTAAGCGCCGGTTGTCCGCCCGGATGTCCGGCCCGGGGGCCGGTTCGTGACGCGGTGCCGGTTTACCGGGCGGGGTGCCGGGTAGCGCAGAAGGCATGGAGCGTGGCAACAGCAAGCACGGACCGAGGATCGACGAGCAGATGAGCCAGGAGGTCAGCGGCCTCGTCCAGGGGCCGGGGACCGGCGGCTCTCGGGTCGAGGAGTCCCGGGTGCCGGAACCGGCCGGCGAGGACCAGCCGGAGACCACCACGGCACCGGCGGGCGACCTGCGCACCGGCACCCCGCAGGGGATGAGTTCCACCGACGTCGAGCAGCGCAGCCGGCTCGGCCGGTTCATCTCCATGAGCGCGCTGCCCGGCGACCGACTGGTGCTCATCGCCAGCGCCCGGGAGAACGAGGCGCCCGACGACATCGTGGCGGCGCTGGAGCGGCTGCCCGAGGGCACCGAGTACCAGACGGTCTCCGAGGTGTGGGCCGCGCTCGGCAACAAGAACGAGACAACTCGCTGGTGAGCAGGATCGTCCCCCGATCCGGCCATCACCCGCGACCAGAGGAGGGTTCCTGATGAGTGGCGTTACCGAACACGTCGAGGTTTCCGTACCCGTAAGCACCGCGTACGACCAGTGGACGCAGTTCGAGGAGTTCCCCCAGTTCATGGAGGGCGTGCAGGAGGTCCGGCAGCTCTCCGACACGATGACTCACTGGACGGTGGACATCGCCGGCGTGAAGCGCGAGTTCGACGCCGAGATCACCGAGCAGCTGCCCGACGAGCGGGTCGCCTGGCGCTCCACCGGCGGCACCCAGCAGGCCGGTGTGGTGACCTTCCACCGCCTGGACGAGGGCAAGACCCGGGTCACCCTCCAGCTCGAGTTCGAGCCGCACGGGGTGGTCGAGCAGGCCGGCGACAAGCTCGGCATCGTCGACCGGCGGGCCAAGGGCGATCTGGAGCGGTTCAAGACGTTCATCGAGCGGCGCGGTCAGGAGACCGGCGCCTGGCGTGGCTCGGTGGACCGCCCGCAGCCGTGATCCCGCGAACCGACCGACGATGGCCGCCGGGAACTCCGGCG
>NZ_JBFAPG010000683.1:0-2427 GCF_040675595.1 Micromonospora sp. NPDC049580 | reverse complement strand
CGGGCGCCAGGGGGTGGGGGGTGGCGCGGGCCGTCGCGGCGGTGGCCGCGGCGGCCGCCGAGCAGCGGATCCGGCCCGGCGCTGACCTGGTCGCCGAGACGGCGCTGATCGCCGCGGCGGTCCTGGTCGGCTACACCCGGCGACTCGACGACGGGTTCGACCCGGCGCTGGCCGCCGCGGCGCTGGTCCTGCTGGGGCTGGTGCTCCTGGTGGGGCCGCTGCGGACCGCCGGCAACCTGGAGGTCCGGGCGGCCAACCTGCCGGTACGGGCCTGGACCCCGCTGATCGCCGACCGGCTCGGCGTCGCCCTGTTGGGGCTGCTCGCGGCAGTGGCCCTCGCCGCCGCGCTGACCCTGCCCGCCGCCGTGGCGCTCGTCGTCAGCCTGCTGGTGGGCGCCGGCGCCGGGGCGGTCGCGCTGGACCTGGCCCGGCGGCGGTTCCGGCCCACCGGCGGCGGTGGGCCGGTGGCCCGCGCGCTGCGCCGGCACCAGCCGGAGTTCCTGCTCTACTTCTCCGCGCCGCCCGGCTCGGAATACCAGGTCACCATGTGGCTGCCGTACCTGGAGCGGATCGGCAGGCCGTTCCTGGTCCTGGTGCGCGAGCCGGAGTTCCTGGCACCCATCGCCGCGGCCACCGACGCGCCGGTGGTCTACTGCCCCACCCTGCGGGCGATCGACGAGGCGCTGGTGCCGAGCCTGCGGGTGGCGTTCTACGTCAACCACGGGGCGAAGAACAGCCACTGCGTCCGGTTCACCCAGCTCACCCACATCCAGCTGCACCACGGCGACAGCGACAAGGCGCCGAGCGCCAACCCGGTCTCGGGGATCTTCGACCGGATCTTCGTGGCCGGTCCGGCGGCGATCGACCGGTACGCCCGTGCCGGGGTGCGGATCCCGGCGGACAAGTTCGTGGTGGTGGGCCGCCCGCAGGTCGAGTCGATCGACGTACGCCGGGAGCCGGCGCGCGGCCTCGCGAGCCCGACGGTGCTCTACACCCCGACCTGGACCGGGCACCACGCCGACGCCGACTACTGCTCGCTGCCTGTGGCCGAGGAGCTGCTGCGACGGCTGCTGGAGCGCGGTGCCACGGTGATCCTGCGGGCCCACCCGTACACGGCGCAGAACCCGGCGTCGGCACGCCAGTTGGGCCGGCTGACGGAGCTGCTGGCCGCCGACCGCGCCCGCAGCGGCCGTCAGCACGTCTTCGGCGCGGCGGCCCGGGAGCTGAGCCTGACCGACTGCGTCAACCGCTCTGACGCGCTGGTCTCCGACGTGTCCGGCGTGATCTCGGACTACCTCTACTCCGGCAAGCCGTACGCCGTGACCGACATGGGCGACGAGGGCGACCGGTTCACCGACCGTTTCCCGTTGGCCGGGTCGGGTTACGTGCTGCGGCGCGACATGTCGAATGTGGACGCCGTACTCACCGCGCTGCTGGACACCGACCCGCTGGCCGAGGAGCGCTGGGCCACCCGCCGCCGCTACCTGGGTGACTTCCCCGCCGAGTCGTACGCCGAGGCTTTCCTGACGGCAGCGCGCCGAGAGCTGGCGCCGGCGGAGAACCTGGCCGCGTCAGCACCGGTCTAGCAGCTCAGCGGTAGGCGTCCAGCAGCGCCAGCACGGCGGCCGGGTCCTCCAGGTGCGCGTTGTGGCCGAGACCGGGCAGCGTGGCGACCGGCACGCCGTACTCCTTGAGCTGCGCGTCGGTGACCATCGGGTCGTGCTCGCCGCGTGCCAGCACCACCGGCACGTCGGTCGCCGCCAGCAGCGCGGTCAGGTCGGGCTCGCCGACGGCGAACGCGCTCGTGTCCATCGCGAGCCGCCACCGGCCGTCGACCTGGCGCAGGCCGGCGTCCACCATCGGATGGTCCGGAGAGACCAGACCGGTGAGGCCGGCGACCCGCAGGTAGCGGCGGGCGGCCTCGGTGCGGCTGGCGAACCAACCGAGCGGGCGGGCGGCGAGCTCCGCGGCCCGGGTCAGCTCGGCGGGTGACCAGACCGCCTTGATGCCCAACCCGACCACCGCGTCCACCGGCAGCCCGGCGTCGCGGGCCGCCAGCGCCAGGCCGACCACCCCACCCAGCGAGTGGCCGAGCACCACGATGCGGTCGTCGAAGGCCAGGCCCTGTGCGATCCGCTGGGCCAGACCCTCGAAGGAGTACGACGACAGCGGGGCCGACCAGCCGTGGCCGGCGAGATCCGGCGCCAACCACCGCCCTGGCCAGTGCTGCTCCAGCAGTGGCGCCCAGGGCAGCCACACGTCGCCCGTCGCTCCCATGCCGTGCAGCAGCAGCAGGACCGGCCCGCGACCGGCGTGACCACCCGATTCGTCCACCACGGCCGCAGTCTCCCACGGTTCGTGGCCCGGTACGAGAGCCGTCATCGGCATCGACGCGAGACGCCGCGGGCGCCGGCCCCTCGTGGGGGA
>NZ_JBFAPG010000682.1:0-2430 GCF_040675595.1 Micromonospora sp. NPDC049580 | reverse complement strand
GTACAGTCGCACGTATTTGCGCATCCGGTTGTTCAGCAGCACCGCGTCGGTCATCTGATGGTCGATCCGAACGGCGTCCAGCCCGTTGCCCCAGAACTCGTTGCTCTCGATCACCACGTCCCGTACCGGGCCCTGGTAGCCCCGCCCGAGGTCCTGCCCGTGGTAGCCGTACTGACCGTTCCCGCTGATCCGGTTGCCCCGGATGGTGTACGGGCCCGGGCTGTTGCCGACAATGACCCCGTCGCGGATGTTGCCGTCGATGACGCAGTCGGTGAGCAGCCCACCCCGTCCGGCCACCGCCGCGGTGCCCTGGGCGGAGATGTCGAACCCGGCCTCCAGGTTGCCGGTCATCGTGCAGGCGGAGACGATGAGACCGTCGGCACCCCAGTCGGAGATGCCGAACCGGTTGCCCTGGCTGTGACAGCCGATGATGCGGTAGCCGCGGGGCGGGGGCCAGTAGTCCTTCTGCAGCTCCAGGAAGATGCCGTTGGTGCCGTTGGCGAGCGTGGTGCAGTTGGCGATGGTCAACCGCTCCACCGCGCCCCAACCGCCGATGCCCACGCCGATGCCGGCGCCGCCGATCTGCTCGCCGTTGTCCAGTCGCCCGCAGCCGACGACCACCACGCCGTCGATCAGCGAGTCCTGGAGGAAGTCGCAGCCCAGCCCGGTGGCCGCGGTGTGGTGGATGTAGAGGTTGCGGAACACGCCGCGCACGACGTACTGCAGGCCCAGGCCCTTGGCGAGGTAGTTGTACTCGGCCATCGCCACGCCGGAGCCGTCGATCTGGAAGTCGGCGAAGGTGCAGTCGGCGATGTGCCGGTCCCGGTCGGCCCCGTGCTGCACGGTGGTCCAGAAGGCCAGCGGGGTCGGGTCGGCCCGGTTGCCCTCGTTGCTGAGCATGAACCGGGTCGCCGCCGGGCCGGCGCCGACCAGCGAGACCCCACTACGCCACACCGTGCCGGAATCGCGGATCGAGTAGATGCCCGGCGGGCAGTAGATGACGCGGGCCCGCCCGTCCGAGGCGTACCCGGCGCCGAGGCGGTCCACGAGGGCGGCCAACGCCGGCTGGTCGTTGGTCGCGCCGTCGCCGGTCAGCCCGTACTCCAGCGCGTCGCAGTAGAGCGGTGCGCCGGCCGCGGCGGGCCGCCGCACCCGTACCGAATTCAGTAGCAGCTCGTTCGCCACGACCACGGGTCGGCTCCCTTCGACGCCTCCGGTGCGTACCGGCGGGGCCGACTTCCCGATGACGCGACCGCGAAACCACTGACGCACGCCGGCCCCGGCGCCGCGCGGGCGGTGCCAGGGCCGGGGGTACGCGTCAGACGGCGGCGATCAGCAGCGCCGGGCGCTCCACGCAGTCGGCGACGTGCCGCAGGAAGCCACCGGCCACCCCACCGTCGCAGACCCGGTGGTCGAACGTGAGGCTCAGCTGGGTCACCTTGCGCACGGCCAACTGCCCGTCGACCACCCACGGCTTGTCCACGATCCGGCCCACGCCGAGCAGGGCCGCCTCGGGGTGGTTGATGATCGGGGTGGAGCCGTCCACGCCGAACACCCCGTAGTTGTTCAGCGTGAAGGTGCCGCCGGTGAGCCGGGCCGGCGCGAGCGTCCCGGCCCGCGCCGCGGCGGTGGTCGCCGCCAGCTCGGCGGCCAGCTCGGCCGTGGTGAGTCGCTGGGCGTCGCGCAGCACCGGCACCAGCAGGCCCCGGTCGGTCTGCGCGGCGATGCCCAGGTGCACCCCGGCGGACTGGACGATCCGCTGACCCTCGGTGTCGACGCGGGAGTTGAGCTGCGGGAACCGGCGCAGACCGCTGAGGCAGATCCGGGCCAGCAGGGCCAGGATGCTCACCGGCGCGTCGGGCGTCGCCGCGTTGATCGCCGCGCGGGTCTCCAGTAGCCCGGTGGCGTCGACGTCGACCCAGATGGTCACCTCGGGGATCTCCCGCCGGCTGCGGGAGAGCTTGTCGGCGATCACCTTGCGCACGCCGGTGAGCGGGACGATCAGGTCGCCGTCGCCCTCCGGGGTCGGCGCGACGTGCGGGTCCGGCACGGCGGCGAGCCGGGCGACGGGGACGGCCAGCGCCGCCTCGACGTCGGCGCGGCGGATCACCCCGCCGGGCCCGCTGCCACGGACCGTACCCAGGTCGACGCCGCGCTCCCGGGCCAGCCGACGGACGATCGGCGAGATGACCAGGGCGCTCGCCGACCGCGTTTCGACGGGGGCGCTGCCACCGACCGGGGCCGCTTCGTCCGCCGCCGGGCCGGCGCCGGCTGCCGGGACCGCGTCGGGCCGGACAGCGCCGGCCGGGGCGGCGTCGGCCGGTTCGGGCGCCAGCGCAAGCCGGGGCCGACGCCGACGGCGGGTCGCGCCGCCACGCCCGGTCGGCCAGCCCCTGATCACCATCGCGCCGCTGGACGGCGGCGACGAGC
>NZ_JBFAPG010000681.1:0-2432 GCF_040675595.1 Micromonospora sp. NPDC049580 | reverse complement strand
AAGCGGCCCCGCCGGAGGACCCAGGCCCCGTCAGCAGCGGGGCACGTTCGGGATGTAGCCGTCGTAACCGGTGTAGACGTACGCGTCGGCGATGAAGCGGCCGCTGCCGATGCGGTCCCAGATCGAGCTGGTGCCGTACGTGCCGGTGACCGTGGTGCCGCTGGTCTGGCAGGCGATGGTCACCCGGGTGCCGTCGGCGACGGTGCCCACCGAGGCGTACCCCGTGCCCGGGCCGGAGCGGACGGTCAGCGGCGTGCCACTGGTGTCGACCGTGGCGTTGCCGGTGCCCGAGTTGCACCCGTTGTCGCTGGTGTAGGTCTTGCTACCCCAGTACAGGCCGAGCGTGCCGTTGAACCTGACCTGGATGTCGTTGCCGTTGAGGCGCTGTTCGTAGTGCAGGTGGGGGCCGGTGGACCCGCCGGTGCTGCCCACCCAGCCGAGCACCTTGCCGTAGCCGACGGTCTGCCCCACCGAGACGTTGAAGCCGTTGAGGTGGGCGTAGTAGGTCGTGTAGCCGCCACCGTGGTCGATCCGCACGTACTTGCCGTAACTGGTGCCGCCGAGGTCGGTGACCCGGTCGACCGTGCCGGGGGCGCTGGCCACCACCGGGTCGCCGAGGTCGTCGGTGCGGTTGAAGTCGACCGCGTACGCCGGGCTGTGGTCCGACCGGGTCTGCCCCGACCAGGACTGGCCGCACGGGAACGGCACCTTGAAGGTCGGCGCGGCCAGCGCCGGGCTCGCCGGCGCGAGGACTCCCCCGACGAGCAGGCCCGTCACCAGCAGGCTGATCCACCGCTTACGCATCCAGCTCCTCCTATGTTCAAAACCTTCGATGAAGTGGCCTCAGCCTGACAGATATCGCCACTCTTCGAAAGAGCCGGGATCCGCGACTGGGAGCGCGCCCAGCCGACGGACACGAGGTTTCGGGATTGTTACTCGCTCGTGTCTGACAGGGGGTGGACCAGACCGGATGCAAGCGCTTACATGTGTGCACGCCCAATCGGACCGGCGAGGGTCACCAGCGGAGACCACGCCGGCTAGGAAGGAGGACGGCATGGCGGTCTTTACCAGACCACGCCAGGCCTTCGTGATCGCCGGTGTGCTCGGGCTGGCGCTCAGCGCCACCGCTTGCGGTACCGGTGACGACAAGAAGAGTGACAAGGCGGGCTCCGCGGAGTGCGCCCCATACGAGAAGTACCAGGGCCACGACGGCAAGAAGGTCTCCATCTACGCGTCCATCCGTGACGCCGAGGCCGACCTGCTCGAGCGGTCGTGGTCGCAGTTCACCGACTGCACCGGCATCGAGATCGCGTACGAGGGCAGCGGCGAGTTCGAGGCCCAGCTCCCCGTGCGAGTCGACGGCGGCAACGCGCCCGACATCGCCTTCGTGCCCCAGCCGGGCCTCGTGAAGCGGTTCGCGGACGCCGGCAAGCTGAAGTCCCTCGGCGCCGACACCAAGGCCCTGGCCGAGCAGAACATGCCGGCCGACTGGCTGAAGTACGGCACCGTCAACGGAACGCTCTACGGCGTGCCGCTCGGCGCGAACGTCAAGTCCTTCGTGTGGTACTCGCCGAAGACGTTCAAGGAGAAGGGCTGGGAGGTCCCGACCACCTGGGAGCAGCTCATCGCCCTGAGCGACAAGATCGCCGCCAGTGGCATGAAGCCGTGGTGCGCGGGCGTCGAGTCCGGTGACGCCACCGGCTGGCCGGCCACCGACTGGATCGAGGACGTCCTCCTGCGTACGGCGGGCGCCGAGGTCTACGACCAGTGGACCACCCACGCGATCCCGTTCAACGACCCGCGGGTCGTCGACGCGGTGGACCGCGCCGGCACGATCCTCAAGAACGAGAAGTACATGAACGGCGGCTTCGGCGGCGTCAAGAGCATCACCACCACCGCCTTCCAGGAGGCGGGCCTGCCGGTGACCACCGGCAAGTGCGCGATGCACCGACAGGCGTCCTTCTACGCCAACCAGTTCCCCGAGGGCACCAAGGTGGCCGAGGACGGCGACGCGTTCGCCTTCTACTTCCCGGCCATCGACGCGGCCAAGGGCAAGCCGGTGCTGGGCGCGGGCGAGTTCGTCGTCGCCTACGCCGACCGTCCCGAGGTGCAGGCGGTGCAGACCTACCTGGCCTCCGCCGAGTACGTCAACAGCCGCGCGAAGCTCGGCAACTGGGTCACGGCGAACAACAAGCTGGACATCGCCAACGTCGCCAGCCCGATCGACAAGCTCTCCGTCCAGATCCTGCAGGACAAGACCGGCGTCTTCCGCTTCGACGGATCCGACCTGATGCCGGCCGCCGTCGGCGCGGGAACGTTCTGGAAGGGCATGGTCGACTGGCTGAACGGCAAGGCGACCGCCCCGGTGCTCCAGGGCATCGAGAGCAGCTGGCCCAAGTGATCCCGGCGGTGGCCCGGCCCGCGGTCGCGGG
>NZ_JBFAPG010000680.1:0-2449 GCF_040675595.1 Micromonospora sp. NPDC049580 | reverse complement strand
TAACGACCGTCGGGCCGCGGGTCATTCCCGGGCCACCGGGGCCGAATAGCGGACCCGGGGGCGAGCCCACGGTCGTTCCGGGGGTCTGCAACGACCCCGCCCGGCCGGCCATTCCCATCCCGGTTGAGCGGGCGGGGCGGCTGGCCGTGGTCCTGCGATCGTCAGGGTATGTAACGACCCCCCGCCCGCCACGATTCCAGCCCACGGATGCACCCGGTCACACCCCAACAGCCCCCAGAAACGGACATCCCACCCAACCGGGCACGACCCCAACCGGTCTTACCGGACACCCGGCCTGATCGACTCCAGATCGGCGATATCGCGGCATCCGGCCAGCCGGACACACCCACCTCGCCGACACCGTGCCGATCATGGAGGGCGTCAGCCCTCCAGGCGAGAGCGGACCTTTTCGGCACAGGCCCCCAGAACGGCCTGTGCGTCGAGTCCGAGACTCTCGATGGCTACGAGCGCGGTGAACACCACGTCGGCCAACTCGGCCGCCACGTCCTCGCGGGTGTGGGTGACACCCTTGCGTGGATTCTGCCCGAGCAGACCAATCCAGGCGGCTGACGCCTCCCCGGCCTCCTCGGTCAGCTTCAGGATGCGGCAGGTCAGTTCCGTCTGCCCGGTGCCGTTCGCCGCGTCCAGCCAGCTCCGCGCAGCCCGGGCCGCCGCCCAGATCGAGTCGTCCACGGCGACCAGTCAACCCGACCGCCCCGACCGGCCCCACACCCGGCCCGCACGGTCGGGACCCGCACCGCACGGCCAGGACACGCACCGCACGGCCAGGACACACACCGCACGGCCAGGACACACACCGCACGGCCAGGACACACACCGCACGGCCAGGACGCACACCGCACGGCCAGGACACGCACCGCACGGTCGAGGCGCGCACCGCACGGGCGGTTCGGGCCGGCCGCACCGACCGTCTGACTGGTCGGTCAGCTCAGCCATTGACTCCGGTCGACGGCAGTCCTAGGTTCAGGGCGCTACCGGCCGGTAGGCAACCGTCCCGCCTGGTCGCCCCCGCAGGCGACATCCGTCCGATGGGGAGCATCGATGCTGTCCGTACCCGTTCGTAGGCTGCGCCGCCTGATCGCCGCCACCGCGACACTGACCCTGGCCGTCGGACTGTTCGACGCCGCACCCACCGCCGCCGCACCCACCGCCGCCGCACCCAGCACCGCAGGCGCTTCCACCGGCGGCCACGACCCCTCCGGCGACCAGCCGCTGCCCGGCTACACCTTCCAGAATCCGCCGCTGGCGCCGCTGGTGGTGGCCGGCAAGCCGACGACGGTACGCCAGGGCGTGCACCGGCACGCCGCGTACATCATCGAGGTTCCCGCCCGGTGGAACGGCGACCTGGTGGTGTGGGCGCACGGCTACCGCGGCCAGGGCACGGTGCTCTCGCCGGAGCCGCCGGCCTTCGAGTTGCGCCAGCGGCTGCTGGCCCAGGGGTACGCGTGGGCGTCGTCGTCGTACGACCGCAACGGCTTCGACATCCGCTCCGGCGTGCTGAGCACGCGGGACCTCGCCGACCACTTCGGACGGACCGTGCGCAGACCCCACCGCACCTACCTGGCGGGGGTGTCGATGGGCGGGTACGTCATCGGGCGCTCGCTGGAGCAGTACCCCGGCTACTACGACGGGGCGCTGCCCATGTGCGGCGTGCTCGGTGACCAGACGCTGCTGGACTTCTATCTCGACTACAACCTGGTCGCGCAGGCCCTCGCCGGAGTGCCGGCCTACCCGACGCCGGCCGACTACCTGAGCAACGCGGTGCCCCGCATCCAGGTGGCGCTCGGGCTGGCGGGGCTCACGCCCACCGGGCCGGACACCACCACCGACCGGGGCAAGCAGTTGCGGGCCATCACCGTGAACCGTACGGGCGGACCACGGCCCGGCGCGGAGGCGGCCTTCGCGGTCTGGAAGGACTTCCTCTTCTCCATCGCGGTGACCGACGGCGGCGACTCCCCCGCCCAGCGGCCCAGCCAGATCTCCACCAACCTGCTGACCCGCTACAGCCCGAACAGCCCCGTCGACGTCAACTCGTCGGTGCAGCGGGTGGCGCCGGAGAACATCGTGCAGCGACTCCTGCCGACGCTGACCGAGGTGCCGAAGATCGCCGGGCGGCCGAGCGCGCCCGTGGTCAGCCTGCACGACCTGGGCGACATGTTCGTGCCGTTCAGCATGGAGCAGGCGTACGCCACCGACGTGGCGCGGCACGGTCGCAGCCGGCTGGTGGTGCAGCGGGCCATCCGGGCCGCGCAGCACTGCGAGTTCAGCCCGGCCGAGGCTGGCGCCGCCTGGGACGACCTGGTGTCCTGGGTACGCACCGGCAAGCGCCCGGCCGGCGACACGGTGACCGACCCGGCGGTGGTGGCCCGACCCGACTACGGCTGCCGGTTCAGCGACCGGGCCGCGTACGCCGCCGGGGTCGGCACCC
>NZ_JBFAPG010000679.1:0-2459 GCF_040675595.1 Micromonospora sp. NPDC049580 | reverse complement strand
CGGCCCGCGCAGCGACAGCCGGAACCCCGCCGGGCGGACGCCGAGCGCGGCGTGCGCCGCGCGCATCAGCCGGAGGATCTCGACGACCTCCGCGCCGACCTGGTCCGGGGCGCAGAAGGTGTGCGCGTCGTTGAGCGAGATGGCACGTACCCGGGACAGCCCGCCGAGCACGCCGGAGCGCTCCGAGCGGTACATCCCGCCCAGCTCCGCGATCCGCAGCGGCAACTCCCGGTAGGAGCGGCCTCGGGCGCGGAACACCAGCGCGTGGTGCGGGCAGAGCGCCGGGCGGAGCACGAACTCGTCGTCGGCGCTGAGCCGCATCGGCGGGAACATGTCGTCGGCGAAGTAGCCCAGGTGGCCGGAGAGTTCGAAGAGTTCGCGCTTGCCCAGCGGCGGCGAGTAGACGTGCTGATGGCCGGAGCGACGCTCCAGGTCCCGGACGTACTCCTCGACGGCGTGCCGGGCGGCGGCGCCGGCCGGCAGCCAGATGGGCAGGCCGGCGCCGGCCAGCGGATCGGAGACGAACAGCTCCAGCTCACGGCCGAGCTTGCGGTGGTCGATCATGTCGGGCTCCTGGATCGGGGACGACCCGGAGGCGACCTGGACACCGAACGCCGCGCGGCCCTCGGGGCGGATCGCCCCGGGGCCTGGTCGACGGTGGTTACGTCAGAGCGGCACGCCGGGGACACCCGGCGTCGTCGTCATCACTACCGCGCTGCGCATACGGCGACGTTATTCCTCGGGCGGTCGAGGACGCACCCGGATTTGCGGCGGTGGGAGAGGGGACGGGCCGCCGGCGCGGGACCCGCCGGCGGCCCTGGGCGACCCGAATCGTCAGGAACGGGGGACCCGACGTGCTGGGCCGCGCCGCCCACGGTACGCCGAGGGACGCCGATCCGCCGACCGCCTCGGGCCGCCGTGGGACAGCCGCCGAGCCGTCACCCGAGGGCGGTTCGCCTCGTTGGAACGGGGTGGCCCCGTGGTGTCGACGGTCACGACGGGACGGGGCTGTCCACGGTGACGCCGGACACGCCGTCAGGCTCGAGACACCCAATAGGCCGCATCCGGCGAGGTGGCAGGCGTGCCCGAACTACTGACTGACGTCGCGTCGCCGACGTGGGCGTACCTGGTGCTGCTCGGCCTGCTGATCGCGGACGCCTTCGTGCCGGTGATCCCCACCCAGATCGTCATGATCACCAGCGGCGCGCTGACCGTGTATGGCGGCCTCAGCCTGCCGGTCACCATCGCCGTCGGCGCGCTCGGCGTGTTCGCCGGAGACCTCGCCTGCTACCTGCTCGGCCGTGGCGCACCGGACCGGCGGGCGCCCCGGCACGCCGAACCCAGCCGGGCCCGCCGGATGGCGAGCCGGGTCACGCAGGGATTACGCCAACCCGGCCCGCTGGTCATCCTGCTCTGCCGGTTCGTGCCCGGTGGGCGCATGGCGGCCTGCTTCTCGGCCGGCCGCAGCCGGTATCCGTACCGGCTGTTCGCGCTCTACGAGACGATCGCAGCGCTGGGCTGGGCCACCTACGGGGCGCTGGTCGGGCACCTGGGCGGCACCGCGCTGACCGAGTCGGCCTGGCGGCTGGCCATCATCGCCACCGCCGCGGCGGCCGGCTTCGCCGCAGCCGGATGGGCGATGACCCTGGTCAGCGCCCGCCACGCCCGCACCGCCGCCGAAGTCCCGCTCGACTGAGTGTCGTCAAACCTTCTGATATAAGCTGCGCTTATATTGACCCGACGTGGGACGTCAAACTTCATCCCGAGGTCGAGGAGTGGTTCCTCGGCCTCCCCAGAACGGATCCCGGCAACGCCGACCTCATCAGCGAGGCCATCGACCTCCTCGCCGAACATGGTCCGGCGCTTGGGCGTCCCCTCGTCGATCGACTCAAGGGCAGCCTGTTCCATCACATGAAGGAGCTGCGGCCTGGATCCGCTGGCTCCACGGAGGTCCGCATGATCATCGGAGACGGCCGTCCGGTTGGCGGACGAGCGGTTCCAGGAGCACCTCACCAGCCTGAAGGAAACACAACGATGACCGGTGGAGCCGACTGGCGGGACGTCAAGGCGAAAGCCCGAGAGCTCGACCCAACCTGGGACCATCCAGACCGGGTCGCTCGACGGACCCAGCAGCGTGAACAGATGTTGGCATCGGTGAGTGGCGCGCAGCTCGCAGAGATCCGCAAGCACCTGGGCATGACCCAGGCCCAGTTGGCCGAGGCAGCGGGGTTGACCCAGGCGAGGATCAGCCAGATCGAAAATGGCGAGCACACCAGCCTGGAGACGCTCCGTGCCTACGTCACCGGCCTGGGCGGTCACCTCGACGTCGTCGCCCGCATCGGGAACATCCAACTGAACGTCGCCTAGGGCCCATCCACCCAGGTTGACCCGACCACTGGTACCGGCACAACACGGCGGGGAGATCTTGGACAGTTTCCGTTCGGCGCGAACGGAAACTG
>NZ_JBFAPG010000678.1:0-2461 GCF_040675595.1 Micromonospora sp. NPDC049580 | reverse complement strand
GGGGCAGTGGGGGCGTTACGTCTCTGCGGTTGTCAGGTTGGTTGGCGGGGGCCGTTGAGGTGGGGGCAAGCGCATGATGGCGCGGCTTGCCGCGCGCCCGGGTGGGCCAACTTGCTGAGAAGAGCACTCTCTTCACACCGAAGAGGTCACAGCCATTTTCATCCTGCGTAGCGGTTCGCTTCGACGTGGTGCAGGACGAGGATGGCCTGGACGATCGTGGCGGCTCGGCGTGGGCAGCAGCGCAGCTTGACCAGGATCTTCCAGGTCTTGAGCGTGGCGATCGCTCGTTCTCCCCGGGCGCGGATCTTCGCGTGGGCCCGGTTCAGGGCCTTGTGCCTGTGTGACAGCTTTGGCCGGAAGCGGCGCCGCTTGAACGGGGTGCGGACGCTACCGTGGGCGCCCTGGTAGCCCTTGTCGGCGAAGGTCATCACGTCCGCGCTGGTCAGGGCATCGATGATGCCGTGATGGCGGGCGGCGGTCAGGTCGTGTGCCGAACCGGGCAGCGCCGGTGATGCCCACACGAGGCGGCCGGCGGCATCGGCGATGACCTGCACGTTCACGCCGTGGCGTTTGTGTTTGCCGCTGTAGTAGGGCTTCTGCTCGGCGATCCGGTCGATCGGGATCAGCGTGCCGTCCAGGATCGCGTATGCCAGTAGCCGGATGCGTCGCATTGCGGTGTCCAGGTCGTCGGCTGCCGCGCTGAGCAGGGCTATCGCTTCCTGGACGTAGCGCCAGGCAGTGGCGACGCCGATCTCGAAGCCAGCCGCGAGTCGGGTGTAGGTGTCGCCGTTGCGGAGAGGGGCCAGAGCGAGCAGCGCCTGCCGGCCGGGTGCGAGGCGCCGCCATCGTGATCGGCGCTGCTGACGGTGACCGCGGATGCGTTCGGCGAGGTGGTTCAGGGTGCGGCTGGACAACGGATTCGTGGCGGGGTAGGACAGCATGGCGAGGCTCCCGGTTGGGGCTTCGAGTCTTGGTCGACAGCTGTCCTACCTGGAGCCTCGCACCCATCGATCACCGGGACCGCCGCAACTGCCCTGACCTGCATGATCAGCCTGGAAAAGGCTCACTGGTTCGATCCCAGTATCGCCCACCGTAAATATTAGCAGGTAGCGAGCCCGTCGCCGGAACCACCGGTAACGGGCTTTCGCGTTCTTGCCCCTTAAATTGGGAGCAGATTGGGAGCAGGGCGCAACCGGCCCGCGCTCCTCAGCCGGGGAGGCCGAGCGCATCCGTGGCGGCCCCAACGATCCGTCGATCCCTAAGGAGAGCCGTTGCGCAGTTGCGTCGGTTCCTGGGCGGGGCGCGGCTTGATCATCGGCCCGGCGGCTGCTGTGTCGACTGCCGACTCGTCCGCGGCGGCTCGTCTCGCTGCAGCCGTTTGATGAAGAGGTTGACTTGCCGGCGGCTGGTGAGCGTGATCAGTCGGGCATGGGGTGCGTGTTCTCGGACGAGGTGCTGCACGCGGGGTCGCATCCGGCGCCGGTAGCTGAGGATGTATCGGATGAAGCTCCAGGTTAGTCGGTCGTAGACGCCGTCGGTGGGGTGCTGGCCGCCTCGGTATCGCAAGCGTCGTTGGGCGATGCCCCAGAGGCAGGTTGGCGTCGGCAGGTCCAGAAAGTCGGCCGCGACGAGCCGAATGGGGAGGGTGGCGGTGGCTCAGACGTCGATGGTTTGGCGGTGCTGAACGTGTACGAGGACGACGACCGCCCAGCTTGGTTGCTGCACCAGATCCTGCTCAGCTGCGAAGACTCAAGCCAGCAGGGGCTAATGCAGGTGAAGCGGGTTGCGACGCGATCTGCGGACCGCACAGCCGCGATGGGCACTCCGATGGCGGTGGACATCGTCGTCGTGGACCTCAAGGGCCCGATGCCATCGGGCCAGGATCCGCAGCCGATCCGCAATCCGGCCCACGCACTTTCCCGGTGTCGCGGTCGACCGGCCTCGACGCGGCCCGCGCCGCAGGGGCATCTGCTTTAAGGGTAGGGCTGCCGGCGTACGAGTGAACGTGTCGAGGCCGTACGGATGAACGGGGGCCAGCCTCCAGCCCCCGACCCAAGACGTGACTGGTGCCTGTCCTCCCGTGAGCACCAGACCACACAACCCCTACCGCGCCGCTTCCGCTCCTCGCCGATGCGCGGCTGCGGTGGGCCCGGCTCGGTCCCGAGCCACTACCGCAGCGCAAGGTAGTACATGCGCAAACTATCGACGGCTTCGGCAGGAGAACGTGCCGGTCACGGTTATCGGGCTGACGTTGTCCTTCGCCGATTCGGGGCCACCTTCACTCGGCCCGCTCTTGACCCAGGTGGCGGCGACGAAGGATCCCCTCGTTCGATCCGGGCTCTGAATCACAACCGAAGGACCCCAGCCTAAGGGACGTCTCGTAACCCCGGTGTCTGTCTAGTCAGGACGGTCGGTCAGGATCCCTGGGTGCAGGTGATCACCGCAGTCAACACTGACTGGA